>JAQGHW010000801.1 GCA_028291505.1 Rhodopila sp.
CGGACGGGTCGCCATCAGCTCGTCGATGTCGATCGCGAAATATGCCGCGTTGTGCCGCAGCGGACGAATCCCGACCGACGTGTTGCGATACAGGTCCCGCTTGCCGATCTCCAGGAAACGTCCGAACGGGCGCAGCAGCCGCACGCTCTGCTGCATCGACTCGCCACTGAGCGAGTTCAGCACGACGTCCACCCCTTCGCCCCCGGTCGCCGCAAGGATGTCGTCGGCAAAGCTGGTGCTGCGGCTGTCGAACGCCGCGGCGATCCCAAGCATGCGCAGCGTCTGTCGCCGCATCTCCGAACCCGCGGTGGCATAGACAACCGCGCCCTTGTGCAGCGCGTACTGAATGGCTGCCAACCCAACGCCGCCGGCACCGCCATGGATCAGCACCCGTTCACCGGGCTCCAGCCGGGCGAGGTGACCCAACGCATAGACCGCGGTCATGAACGCGACCGGCAAGGTCGCGGCGGCAGCGAAATCCAGCCCGGCCGGAATCCGCATCACGCCGTCGCGTCGCGTCATCGCATGCGTGGCCAGCGCCGCCGGGGCCACTGCGATCACCCGGTCGCCGGGTGCAAGATCGTCGATCCCTTCGCCGACCGCCGTCACCACGCCGGCACATTCCAGCCCGAGCGAGGGGCCGCTGAACCCCGCCAGCACCGCCTCGTCCGGCAACAACCCCTGTGCCCACATGACATCACGGAAATTCAATGCCGCCGCGCGCACTTCGATCGCGACCTCACCCGGCCCCGGTGAATGCGGCTTTAGCGGCACCCAGGCCAGTGACCCGAGCAAACCGGGTCGCATCGCCTGCAACCGCCGCGGGCCGGAAACGAGCGGCGGCTGCGGCAGCCCACAGCGCAGCCGCGGCACCAGCCGGCCGCCCTGGTTCCAATATGTCTCCGTCTCCGTGTCGGGATCAGCGAGTTCCTGAAGGATCCGTTCGGCTGCCTCGGCTGGTGGCAACCCCGGGTCCAGACACACGGTGTGGCAGTCCAGGCCAGGCAGCTCGTTGGCAGCCACGCGCCGCAGGCTGGTCAGGGCGGCCGCGACCCCGCTGGTCGGGGACCCGGGCGAGACAAGCCACAGCCGAGCCGGCTGCTGCGACGGCAGGCGTACCAGCCCGGCGCTGATCTCCGCCAGCAGTTCGGGAAGCATCTCGGCGACCGCGTCTTCATCGATCGGGTCGGGCGCAAGCAACAGAATATGCCTCAGCCGCGCGGCGAAGGGAGCGGTCAGCGCGTCCCGCATGGCTCCGATTGGCAGCACGCGCAGCACGTTCTGGCGGGCTGCCAGCGCGGCGGCCAGCGGATCGTCAGGAGCGGCGAACACCACCAGACCGGTCATGTCGCCCGCCGGCATCGGGTGCGGCAGGTCGGCGCTTGCCGTGGCGGTCAACAGCGCCACTGGCCATACCGCACCATCCAGTTGCATCGGGTGCGCCGCCACAAATCCGGCATCGCGCAGCGCGGCGCACCATGCGTGGGGCGGCTGCAGCACCCCGACCGAGCCCCGCCCCAAAGCGGGCCCGAAAACTACCGCGGCGACCCTGCTCGGTACGGGTTCGGCTCCGAGCAGCAACCCGCCCGGAGCCATCAGGTCGACCAGCAATTCCGGCGTCACCTGCGCCGGCGCCGCAAGGCTGAGACCGTACACGTCGAGCACAACGTCGAAACTGTGGCGGTCGTCCTCGGCGATGGCGCTCCAGAGTTTGGCGGCAAGCCCGGGCGTACAAGCCACCAGCTCCTGAAGGCTCGCAAGCGCGTCCGCGTCGTGGGCAAAAGCCACAAGGCGCAGCGGAATGCCGCAGGCACGCGTGCGCTCGATCAAGTGGCGCAGCAGTGGACTCTGCTGGATGCCGACCGCCGCGACGCGCAGGCAGCGGCCGGCCAACCACGTGGCGGTGACCGCGCCGACCGCGCGCAATATCGCGTCCGTCGCTTGCTGCGCCGACGGTGACGCAGTCAGCAATTGCTCCTGCAGCACCCCGGATAGAAGTAGGGCGGCCTCGCTCATCGTGCCGCTATCCGCCAAAGCCGGCCCGACCGCGGCCAACACCGCGTTCTCAGCTACAGCCTGTGGCACCTCAAAAAACAACGAACGCCAGATTTCGCCACTGGCCGGCAGGTCGATGGTTCCAGCCAGAAGCCAACCCTCGGGTCCAAGCTCCGCATAACCTTCCTCGGCCAACCAGCCGAGCGCGGTTTCGCGCAGCGGCACTTCCGCCACCGATCGCGGCAGCAGACCCGTCGTCGGATCAGCAAGCGGCCGAAGGGTCTCAAATGCAACCGCCGTGACGTAGGCGTCTGCCAGCAGCGCTGTCGCCGGCACCTGTTCCAACCCCGGGGCCACCGCGAGCGCGCGCATCATCAGATCCGCCCCAATCGGATGGTGTTGACGTGCGCTGGGAACCTGAGCTGTCCAGAAAACCTTGTCGCCGAGCATCTGCCCGGCCGACGGTATCGCAACGAACCAGCAATCGATCAGCTCCGCCACCACCTCGCCCGCGGCATCCAGCAAAGCTATGTCAGCGCAGATCGACCGCGGGCCGACCTGTCGCACATGCAGTGTCGCACGACGCGGTTGCGCACCGTGCAATCGCAGCAGCCGAACCCGCCCGAAGCGCCAGGGCACCACCGAACCCTGAGCCGCCAGATGCAGATGGTCGGCGGCAAATACCAGCAAGGCTTGCAAGCTGCCGTCGATCAGCGTGGGATCCAGCAGGTATCCAGCCGTGGTGCGGTCGATCCCCTGCGGCACCAGCTCCGCCACGCCATGCGTCGCATCGACCCGGTGTACCCCGGCGACCGTTCGAAAGGCTTCGCCGTAGTGCAGGTTCAAGGCCTCCGCGGTAGCATAGACAGCGGCCGCCGCGATCCCGGCCGGTCCCGCATGGGCGACACGTGGCAGCACCGGGCTGGCACTCAGGCCGGCGAGAATCCGCCCCGTCGCATGCGGCAGCAGCGCGTCGGCGGAAAGTCGAGGACGGCTCGCCAACAGCAGGTGACCATCGGGGTCGACGGTGGTGCGGCAGTCGCGCACCGCGCCCGGCTCCAGCACCAGTGCGCGGGTGATTTCGAGATCCTGGATCTCCAGCGTCTCCGCGGCTTCATGGCGGACCCGAGCCGCCGCCAACGCCATCTCGATCATGGCGGCCGCTGGCAACACCACGGCGCCGTTTAGCACGTGGTCGGCCAGCCAGGGTTCCCGGGTGGTAGACAGGTGCGACATCCAGCTATCGCGTGACAGTGGGTCGCGAAAGCCAAGCAGCGGATGATCGCATACCGGGGTAGTGACTTCGACAGCTTCGACCGTTCGGCCGCTGCTGAAGCGCTGCCGCTCCCACGGGTACCCCGGCAGTCCACGCACGCTCGCCGGCCCGTCGAAACAAGCCGCGCCGCTCAGGTTCGCCCCGGCGACATGGCACGCACTGGCGATCCCGACGAACGGATCGGTCTCCGCCGGCTGCCGTGACAATGAGGCGAGCACCCGTCCGGACTGACTGCCGCGCTTCAGCGCGTCACGCAGGTACGATTGCAGTACCGGCTGCGGGCCGATCTCCAGGAAGATCCGTGTGCCTTGCTCGAGCAATTGATCGACCGCGGCGCCGAACCGCACGGGCAGCCGCACGTTGCGCCACCAATACCCGGCGTCCAGTTCGCCATCCGCCACGTTTGCCGCGGTTACCGTGGATACCAGCCGCGTTGTCGGGATCGCCGACCGCGTCCCCTCCAGCGCCGCAAGCAACGGCCCGCGCAGCGTATCCATGACCGGACTGTGGAAAGCGTAATCGAGATCGAGCCGCGTAAACCGCAGACGCTGCTCCTTGGCGGCGATCTTCAGCCGTTTCATCGCATCTGCCGGCCCAGCGACGGTAACCGAGCGGTCGCTGTTGATCGCGCCGACCGCAAGCCGCGGATCGACGCTGGCGATCAGCGACGCCGCTTGCGCTTCATCGGTGCCAAGCGTGGCCATCAGGCCCATGCCATGCGTCGCCCGCTGCAGCAGGCTGCGTTGAATGATGACGCGGCAGGCTTGCGGCAGAGTCAGTGCGCCGCTTGCCCAGGCCGCCGCCACCTCGCCGACGCTGTGGCCCACATGCGCGTCGGCCCGGCTTCCCAGCGCCGCCAGAGCCGACACGCTCGCCACCTGGATGGCGAACAGCAACGGCTGCGCCACCGAGGTGTCCCGTACCGCCGCGACCAGCCCGTCATCCTTCAGCCGCGCCGTGACGGACCAGCCGAGTTCCGGTGCGAGCAGGGCATCGACCTCCGCCAAAGCGGTGCCAAAGGACGGGCTGAACGCCAGCGCATCGAGCGCCATTCCGGCCCATTGACTGCCATTGCCGGAGAACACGAACGCCACCCCGCCGGTCGCGGACTGTCCCGTCACGGTGCCGGTTTCCGCTGTGCCGTTCAGCCACCCTTCCAGCCGCGACGCCAGCTCCTCCGTCCCGTTGGCGGCGACGACCAATCGATGCGGGTATCGCTCGCGGTGTCGCGCCGCACCCCGCAGCAGGGCAGGGACCCTCTCGTTCGGCACGTCGGCCAGTGTGTCCCGCCACGACCCGGCAAGTGCACGCAGCGCATCGGCGGACTGGGCCGACAGCAGCAGCGGCACGAACGCCGCGTCGGATTCCGCCTGTACAGTATACGGCTGTCGGTTGGCTGCCGGCGGTGGCGCGGCCAGAACCGCGTGTGCATTCGTTCCGCCGAATCCGAACGAATTGATGCCGGCCAAAGCCCCTCCCGGGGTGCGAGGAAATGGCCTCGGCCTGTCCACCACTTCCAGGTTCAGATCCTTGAAGGGGATCGCCGGATTCGGGGTCTCGAAATTCAGCGATCGAGGAATCACCCCATGCGCGAAGGTCACCAGCAGCTTCATCAGCCCGGCCATGCCGCTCGCCGGCTCAAGATGCCCGACATTCGCCTTCACCGAACCGATCGGCAGCGGCTGCCGGCGGCGACGCCCCAGCGCTTCCCCGATCGCATGTGCTTCGACCGGATCGCCAACCGGCGTGCCCGTGCCGTGTGCCTCGAAGTAGCACAGATCGTCGGGGTCGATCCCCGCTTCCGCATAGACCCGAGTCAGAAGGTCCGCCTGCGCGGCGCGGCTCGGCATGGCAAACCCCGGTGTCCGGCCATCGGAGTTGACCCCGGTCGCGTGCACCACCCCGCGGATCTCATCGCCATCCGCCAGCGCGTCCGCCAGCAACTTGAGTATGATCGCCCCACCGCCCTCGGCACGCACATAACCATCCGCTCGGGCGTCGAACGGATGACAACGGCCGGTCGGCGACAGGATGGAAGCGCGTGCGAAACCGACGAAAGACTGAGGCGCCAACAGCAGGTTCACCCCACCGGTGATGGCCAGCCCGACCTCGCCCTGCCGCAGCGCCTGACAAGCCAGATGCAGCGCGACGAGTGAAGATGAGCATGCGGTATCGACAGTCAGGCTGGGACCGCGCAGGGCGAATACGTAGGAGATCCGGTTCGAGACGGAGGATAGTGCCGCGCCCTGCATCGCATAGGCATCCAGGCCCGCCGCATCGGCGAATGAAGTCGCCGCGAAGTCCCACGATGAGGCTCCGATGAACACCCCGGTTCGCGAGCCGGCCAGCCGCGTGGGCAGCAGGCCGGCATCCTCCATGGCTTCATAGGCCAGTTCCAGCATGAGCCGCTGCTGTGGATCGATGCTCAACGCCTCACGCGCGGAAATGCCGAAAAACGCCGGGTCGAAAGCATCGACATCCGGCACGCACCCAGCGGCGAAAGTATAAGTCTTGCCCGCCTGTCCCGGGACAGGATGGAAGTAGCGTGACTTGGTCCAGCGATCCTCCGGCACTTCGCCGATTGCGGCTCGACTTGCGAGTAAAAGGTCGGCGAATTCGTCCAATCCGCTGGCGCCGGGCAGCCGGCAGGAAGCACCAATAATTGCAATAAGGCAATTTCCGGTCATGAAACGACATTCATGATGATAACGGACAATACGATGGACGATTGAGGCCAAGGACAGGCACGGCCAAAACTTACGGAAACTAGGGTGGGCTCTATCATCTGTGGAGCGTTCCCGCTGGAAAAGACATTAGGGGAGACGAACGCACCACTTCCCGGCGGCGGCGGCGATACGTCGAGGACGTCAACCGGCAATTCACCATACAGCAACTGTTCATTGGCCTCCATCGGAACCGCCCGGATGCAAAACGAGCTTGCTTCAGAAGCCGCATTCTCTATAGGGTGAGTTAACGGACCCGTGATGGAACATGTCAAGACATACCGACATGGTTAGTAATTGATAACTGTTAAAAACAGACTTGACTTGTAATTACGACCCAAGAACCATCAGGGGCATGCGGGAGCCATGGACACGCAACGCAAGCCGGTTCGGATTCAGCGGTCTTGGCTCGCGGCAGACGAACGCGCGCTGCTCGTCGCGTTGGCGGCGCGATTGCCGCTTTGGGTCAAACCGGACTATCTGACCGCCCTGGGCGTCGTCGGTGCATTCTTGTGTGCAGTTGGCTACATCGGCTCGATCGAATCGCCCTTTTTCCTTTGGTTCGCCGTCGCTGGACTTGCCGCCAACTGGTTCGGAGACTCTCTCGATGGCAGTCTGGCTCGGGTTCGCGGCATCGAGCGGCCGCGATACGGATTCTTCGTCGATCACGCTTCGGATGTCGTCTCCCAAGTACTGATATTTCTGAGCCTGGGAATATCGCCTCACATGCGGTTCAGCACCGCTTGCCTTTTCCTGATGAGTTACTGGATCGTCGCGCTGTTCACCTTTATTCGCACAATTGCGACAAACGTGTTCCAGATTAGTTATTTTGGCATCGGTCCCACGGAAATCCGCATTGGGCTGCTGGCATACACGCTTAGCTTGATCGTTCTGGGCGACCTCTCGCTGGATACGCGGTTCGGACCCGTTTCTGCGATGGACATTATCGCCCTCATCATTTTCGTCGTCGTCCTGTTGTCTTACGTAGTTATGTTCTGGGCAGAAGCACGACGGCTCGCCGTGCTGGAGGGCCCAGCGGGTCTGGTGGGCCTGTTGGTTCCAACGACCTTGGTGATTCCAACCGGTCTGCTCATTCCCGCAGGGCTGGTGGCTTCGGCGGGCCCAGTTGCAGCGAGCCCAATGGCGCCGTTGGCTTTGGTAACTCCGGCGGTTTTGGTGGCTTCGACGGGTCTGGCGCCTGCTGCAACCTCGATGGCGGCAGAATGACGGTGGTGATCCCGCCAATGCCGCGGGAACTGCCAATCTTCCCATCAAACCCAGCCTTCCGCTCGAACCCAGTCTTCCAATCAAACCGTGAAGTCGAGCCCCATGTCCCGGGCAATCGTTTATGACGGTGTGCGCCTGTTCCTGGGCGCATGGGCGCAAGCGCCGCGTGGCATCGATCGCGTCGATCTGCTTTACGCACGACACTTGTTCGAGCACTGGCCCGGCGACTGCCTGGGGTTACTGCCGACGCCGTGGGGCATCCGGCTATACGACCGGCGCCGTGCGCTTCGGGTGCTGGATGCGGTCGAAGCGCTGTGGCGGGAAACCGCGGATGCGGACACGGACTCCAGGCTTGCCTATGTGCGACGGCGGTTGGCCGGGGAAACCCCGCCCGCACCGGGCGTCCGCCACCGGAACGTTGGTGCGCTGGCTCGCCAGGCCAAGGTGCTTGCCGCGACCCGGTTCACCTTCGGCAAACCGGCCGTAAGCTGCGCCCCGCGGAACGCCCTTTATCTCAACGTCGGCCAGCTCGGCTGGGCAGCGCCATGGACCGCGCGCTGGCTGCAAAGCCGAACCGACATTCGCGCCGTTTTCATGCTGCACGATGTAATCCCGCTGCTTCACCCGAATCTGGTGTCGCGCGGCGGCCGCCTGGCGCAACGCTGGATGCTGGCGACCGTGGCCCGCCACGCGACCGGCTTGATCACCACCACCGATGTCGCCAATGATGCGGTCCAGCAGGCGCTACAGCCGCTTGCCCGCCCACTGATCGCCGCAAAATCCCTGCATCTTCCCGTTGCAGAAACGTTTCTCAATCGACGTGGACACGAGCAAACTCTCGGTACGGCGACGTATTTTCTCATTTGCGGCGCGATAGAACCGCGCAAGAACCATCTGATGTTGCTCAAGGTCTGGCGCCAACTCGTCGCCGAGCGCGGCGGCGACGCACCACGACTGGTGGCAATCGGTTCACCCGCCCATGACGGCGGCGCCATACTGCGACAATTTACCCAGTGTCCGACGTTGCGATCAAGTTTTGTTACGGTCTCCGGCCTGTCGAGCCCGGGCCTGCGCCGATTGATGGCGAACGCGCGTGCGGTGTTGATGCCATCGCTCGCCGAGGGATTTGGACTCCCGATTATCGAGGCCCTCGCGTTGGGAACGCCGGTACTGGCGTCCGATTTGCCGGCGCATCGTGAGGTCGGTGGCGATCTGGCATGCTACATCCATCCCACCGACGATGCGGGCTGGCTCGATGCCATCCGGCGCACCACCGACGCGCCCGACTATGTCGCCGGCCTTCGTGGCCGCATCGCCGCCTACCAGCCGATGAGCACAGCCAACTATTTCGCGCGGGTCGGCCAGTTCCTCGATGCAATACCCTGATGCCAACGGCCCGCAGGGCCCACTGGTCGCGCGCGGGGTGGAGTGCGCGACGGTGATAAGATTCCAGCCGTCAATTCGACGAAAAGTCGATACTTTGGGCTAATGGCGTAACGACGATCCCAAATCGAGACAATCA
>JAQGHW010000185.1 GCA_028291505.1 Rhodopila sp.
TTTCACCCTGACCCGGACATTGCGTGCAATGGCCTGCGTGCGGGTTGAAAACGCTCTATCCCCTCGCTTGATCGCATGATTCACGCGCTTCGTGCGAACAGCGCGTCCTGCGGACGACGGACGTTCCCCTCGCGTTTCGTCAGCTTGGCTGACGCCAACGAAACGCGGGCCGTCCAACGCGATCATGCTTTAACGACCCACCAACTGCACCGCGGCCTCTTCCTCTATCTGCAGCGCACCGTTGAACCGATTGAAGAACCCGCACAAATCGCAGCCTGCCCGGGCGGCGGCTCATCGAGCGATATGCCAGGCACCCGGGCCATTAACAACGCCTCCTCCTACCGCAACGTCGCACCAGTTGCCTTCGCTACCGCAGCAACAACTTTCTGGCTGGCGGCGTCGATTTCCGCGTCGGTCAGTGTGCGCTCACGCGGCTGGAACGTCACCTCCACGCCCAGCGACTTTTTCCCCTCAGCCATCCTGTCGCCTTGGTACACGTCGAACAGCGAAACCGCCGTGATCAACGTCCGTTCGGCCCCCCGAGCGGCCTTCACAACGCTGTCGGAGGCAACGCCGGTATCCACGATGAACGCGAAATCGCGGCGCACCGGCTGGAACGCCGGCAGATCGGGAGCGGCCTTCTTACGGCGTTTCGGTTCGGCGACCGCGTCCAGGTTCAACTCGAACACCACCATCGGCCCGGGCAGATCCAGCGCCGCCAGCAGCCGCGGATGTAACTCGCCGAAGTACCCCATGACGGTCTTCGGCCCCTGGCGCACCAGACCTGACCGACCCGGATGCAGGAACGACGGAGCATCCGTGGTCACCTGTAAAGCCTCAAGCGGCACGCCCACCGCGGTCAGCAGCGCCCACAGGTCGCCCTTCGCATCCATCGCATCAACCGGACGCTGCGGGACCAGCCAAGTTCGCGGTGTCGACCCAGTCCGCAGCCCCGAGGCAACCAGCTTCTGACCATCCGGCGCATCAACCGCAAAAGCCGGTCCGACCTCGAACAGGGCGACATCGGAATAGCCTCGCGCCGCGTTCCGTTTCGCCGCCAGTACAAGTGTCGCCAGTGGAGTCGGTCGCAGCTGATCCAGATCGGCGGCGATCGGATTGCTCAACCGCAGCGCTTCGGGTGCTGCACCGAACTGCTCCGCCTCGGCCCGAGCCATGAAGCTGAACGTAACGCACTCCATCAGTCCGGCCGCCGCCAGAGTCCGCCTGGCGACGGCGGCCCGCTGCTGGCGCGGCGTCAATGTTGCCGCCGGCACCGGGCTTTCCCGCGGCAACGACACTGCTTTCACTGCATCCAGTCCGCGCAGGCGCAGGACTTCCTCGATCAGGTCGTTCTCGGCCTCGATCGCGGCGCATCCTTCAGCGGCCTTGGCAGCCTTGGCCGGGTCCAAGGTAGGCGACTGATCCAACAAGATCGATGCGGCAATATCGTTGCGCCAGGATGGCACCGCGACGGTCAGGTACTCGGGATCCACTTGGCGTTTCGCGAATCCCAGCCGCTCCAACGACTCGATTGCCTCATGCGCCGGGATGTCCGATCCGCCGAACGTTGCGATCCGGGCGAATCGCATCCTCGCGTCCCGCTGCCAGGCCGGTTCACTGCCCGCCGCCGTGACAGTGCCAGCCTCACCGCCGCACAGGTCCAGGATCATCGCGGTTGCCGCCTGGATTGCGTCGGGCATCAGCGCCGGATCCAGCCCGCGCTCGAACCGCTGGCGGGCATCGGAAACGATCTGGTGCCGCCGCCCGGTCCGCGCGACACGGATCGGATCGAACAACGCGCATTCGATAAACACAGAGGTGGTGGTTTCGTCGCAGCCGGTCGCCTCGCCGCCGATCACTCCGGCGATCGATTGCACGCCGGCGGCGTCGGAGATCACGCAATCTTCCGGATCGACGACGTAGTCCTTGCCGTTCAGCGCCCGCATTGTCTCGCCGGCGCCGGGCCGCAGGGTCAGCACGTCGCCGGACACCTTCGCCACATCGAACACGTGCAACGGCCGGCCGAGGTCGAAAGTGAAGAAATTCGTTATGTCCACCAGTGCGTTGATCGGCCGCAACCCGATGAACGTCAGCTGGTCCTGCAACCATTTCGGACTGGGCGAGTTCTTCACGCCGCGAATGGTGCGCCCGATGATCCACGGACACGCTTCCGGGAACGCGATCTCCCACCGCGGGCCGCCGTCGAACAGGGGCGGAATGACCGGCGGAGTGAACGGCTTCAGCGTACCCAGGCCCGCCGCGGCCAGGTCGCGGGCTACGCCGCGGACGGAAAAGCAATCGCCGCGGTTCGGTGTGACGCCGATCTCGATGACCGGATCGTCCAGTCCGGCGTAGGCCGGGTACGACATCCCGACCGGGGCGTCGCTGGGCAGTTCGATAATCCCCGAATGATCTTCGCCCAGGCCCATTTCACGCGCAGACACCAGCATGCCGGCGCTTTGGACGCCCCTGATTTCGCCGACCTTCAGCGTGGCGCCCGTCCCGGGGATGAACGCGCCCGCCGCCGCGAACACCGCTTTCATTCCGGAACGTGCGTTTGGCGCCCCGCACACCACCGACACGATCCCGTTCCCGGTGTCCACTTTGCAGGCGCGCAGGCGATCGGCGTTCGGGTGCTGCACCGCCTCGATCACATGCGCGATCCGGAAGGATTCCAGCGCCGCGCCGCGGTTCTCGACACCTTCCAGTTCCAGGCCGATCTGGGTCAGGGTGTCGGTGATCCGATTGAGCGAAGCGTCCGTGATCAGGTGCGATTTCAGCCAGGAGAGGGTGAATTTCATCGCTCAGACCCCCTCATGCAGCATCGTCGGCGACAGCGGGTTGAACCCATAATGCCGCAGCCAGCGCAGGTCCGACTCATAGAAAGGACGCAGATCGGCCATGCCGTGCTTCAGCATGGTGATGCGTTCCACGCCCATGCCCCACGCAAAACCCTGCCACTCCCGCGGGTCGATGCCGCAATTGGCCAGCACGCGTGCATGGACCATGCCGCTGCCCAGGATCTCCAGCCAGTCGCCACCTCGCCCGAGCTCTCCGGTTCGGCGATTCCAGCCGATATCGACCTCCATGGAGGGTTCGGTGAATGGGAAATAGGACGCGCGGAAGCGGACCGGCAGGTCGGAGATTGCGAAGAACGTCCGCAGGAAGTCGATCAGGCAGCCTTTCAGGTGCCCCAGGGTCAGGTTGCGGTCGATGACCAAGCCCTCGCACTGGTGGAACATCGGCGAGTGGGTCGCGTCATGGTCGGCGCGATAGGTGCGGCCGGTGACGATGACGCGGATAGGCGGCTCCTGCGCCAGCATGGTGCGGATCTGCCCCGGCGAGGTGTGGGTGCGCAGGACGGGAGGTGCGGAACCGTCACGCGGCGGCAGATAGAAGGTGTCGTGATCGGCACGGGCCGGATGATGCGCGGGAATGTTCAACGCGCCGAAGTTGAACCAGTCGCTTTCCACGTCCGGGCCGTCCACGACGGTGCAACCCATGGCGCCGAAGATCGCGGCGATCTCCTCCATCGTGCGGGCGATAGGGTGGATCAGCCCAGTCTCCCGCGGCCGCGGCGGCAAGGTGGGGTCGATCCGCTCGGACAACAGGCGTGCGTCGAGGACGGCATCCTCGAGCTGCGTCTTGCGGGTTTCGATCGCCGAGGTCAGCGCGTCCTTCAGGCGGTTCAGCGCGGCGCCACGGTCCTTGCGCTGCTCAGGGGGCGTCTTGCCCAGGTCGCGCAGCATCCCAGTCAGGCTGCCATTGCGGCCCAGGACGGTGATGCGCACCGCATCCCAGGCCCGCAGATCGGCCGCGCCGGCCAAAGCGGCGTCGGTGGATGTCTTCAGGGCTTCCAGGTCGTCATTCATTGCCAGGGTCATTCATTGACTTTGTCCCGTACACGGAAAAGGCCGCCCTGTTCAGGCGGCCCCTTTTCCTTGGGCGCGGTTCCGTTGGAAACCGGCGCTAGGCCAGGGCGGCCTGAACCTTCTGCACGATCGCCGTAAACGAGGCTGCATCGTCGTACGCGATGGCGGCGAGGACCTTGCGGTCCATCTCGATCCCGGCCTTCTTCAGCCCGCAAATAAACTGCGAGTAGGTGATGCCGTGCTCCCGCACCGCAGCGTTGATGCGCTGGATCCACAGGCCGCGGAACTCGCGCTTCTTAACCCGGCGATCGCGGTAGGCGTATTGCAGCGACTTCTCCAGCCGCTCCCGCGCGATGCGGTAATTCGTGGACGACCGGCCGACGAAGCCCTTGGATTGCTCAAGGACCTTCTTGTGGCGGGCGTGGGTGGTGGTACCCCGTTTGACGCGTGCCATGCTGTGTGTCTCCCTTAACCGATGCCGTAGGGAGCCCACTGCTTGACGGTAATCCCGTCAGCATGGGTCAGTGTCTGGCTGCCGCGGTTAGCCCGCTTCATCTTCTGTGAGCGGTTGATCAGGCCGTGGCGCTTGTTGCCGGGTCCGGCCAGGACTTTGCCGGTCGCGGTGATCTTGAACCGCTTTTTGACCGACGACTTGGTCTTCAGTTTGGGCATTTTGGTCTCCTTCTGGTTCGCGCTCGCCCACCCGGATCGGGTGAAAACGGCAAGCAGTCGCGGCCGGGCATGCCCATCCAGGCCCGGTCTCGCTGACAGGGGCGGGGATATAGCGGCGCCGGCGCCGGCAGGCAAGCGCGGATCGCAATGCCCTCAACCCGGTGCCGCCCACCAAGAGGTGCACGGGCTCGCTATCAGCACCGCGGCCGGAGCGCGATCGCGGTACGTCCAACGTCCCTGCCCGCCGGCTGAGGGTGGAGTGGTCGGGAACCGCCAGCGGCGAATACCACGGTTGGCAGCCGCGGGTCGTCCGCGGTGCCGCCCGCCAAGCCACGATCGCTTCCTCGGCCAGCACTTGTATGGGGTTTTCTCCATCAAGATAAATTTGCGATCGGGGTCTCTTTCAAGTTTTGAGAGCAGTTTCGTTCCTGCCGAACAAGAGGGTCGGATGCGCCCCGGGCCGGGTCTTTAGATAACGAGCGCTGGTGCGCTTGCCCGTCGCCACACGTTCCTGTCCCGACACGTTCTTGATCCGGCCAACCTGATCCGCTCGGTCGGGATCCTGTTAAGATTTTGGTAACCCAATTCTGGTAGACGAATATTTCCGAGAGCGACGGCCGGGCCCTTCCGGTCGCAGGAGCCTCATGTCCCTTACCGACTGCGGTGCGGCGCCAGACGATGGTCCCGAAGACCTTCCGCGGGCTGCTCCGATCGAATGGCAAACCCGCGTCAAAACCGGGCGGCCTTGGCGCCAGGTCATCATTGCCCTGACCTGCATCGTCGGCACGACCACCTCAATCGGTATGTTCCTGGCCATCGGCGGCTGGCAGGAGCGCGTAGCCGAGGTGCGCTTTTCCAGCCTGGCGAGCGACCATCTGCAGACAATCAATTCCGGGCTGGAGGGCGCCACCGACCTCCTCTATTCGCTGCGCGCCCATTTTCAGTCACTCGATCATCTACCGAGCCGGGCCGAGTTTCAGGCATTTTCGCATGACCTGCGAGAACGAGTACCGGGATTGCGCGACACCGGCTGGGCGCCGCGCATCACCGCGCCAGACCGCAACGCGTTCGAACAAGGCGTCCGCGCCTCCGGCTATCCTGACTTCCAGATCAAGGAGCGAAACGCTGATGGCAAGTTCGTGCGGGCGCAGGACCGTGCCGAGTATTTCCCGATCCTGTATTCTGAGCCGGGCGATCCCAACCGAAACGTCATGGGATTCGATCTCGCGTCGGAGCCCATGCGAAATCGGACCATCACGCGCGCACTAACCGCCAATAAGGTCGCCGCTACGCCACCGGTCAAACTGATGAACATAAAGCGCCCCAATGGCGGCCTGATGATGTTCATCGCGGTCCGGCCCGCCAACGCGGCGGATGGCGTATCGCCACGCCCGATCGCGGGGGTCGTGCTGGGCGCGGTTGAGACGGCGGCGATGATCGAGAACATTCTCGCCACGAAAGTTCGCCTGGTGGGATTGGACATGTATGTATTCGATCCCAACGGCCCGATCGGGGACCGCCTGATCTATTGGCACTCGACCAGCGGGAAGCCGGCGCCGACCGAGGCGTCGCTACAGGCGATGCGACACTGGCAAGGCACGCTGGAAATGGTCGATCAGCGATGGGGGACCATACTGACCCCTTCGGACCCATCGGATAACGGCATGGCAGACCGGACCGCGTTGGCAGTACTGATCGCCGGCCTGATCATGATGATATCGATTGTCGCCTATCTGTGGTTTTCGCTGCGCCGAACACAGCATTTGGAACGGCTGACAACCGACCTGCGCGAAACCACCGAGGAATTGCGGCGCCACGGCGTCAAACTGGACCATCTGGCTCGCCACGACGTGTTGACCGGCTTGGCGAACCGTATGGCATTCCGCGATGAGGTCGCGAGCGGCCTGCGCAGGGCACGCCGGGGCCAGGGCATGGCCATCCTTTACCTCGACCTCGACCGGTTCAAGGCCGTCAACGACACACTCGGTCACCCAGCCGGCGACCAGCTTCTGCGCGAAGTCGCGAACCGTCTGCGCGACACGGTGCGCGAGGCCGACACCATCACCCGGCTCGGCGGCGACGAATTCGCCATTGCCCAAACTGGCGTCGAACAACCGGCGTCGGCCGACAGCCTTGCGCGTCGTCTGATCGATGTGTTGAGCAGGCCGTATGAGATCGACAGCCAGTGGGTCGTGGTCGGCGTTTCCATTGGCATCACGCTCGCCGAACGCGACGACATCGATGTCGATCAATTGTTGCGCCGGGCCGATCTGGCGCTGTACGCCGCGAAACGCCAAGGCCGGGGAACCTGGCGCTTTTTCGCCAATACGATGGAGTTCGATGCCCAAGCCCTGCGGGGGCTCGAGATGGACCTGCGCCACGCGCTGGAACACGACGAGCTGGAATTATACTATCAGCCACAGGTCACCATCGCCGACGGCAAGGTACGTGGGTTCGAGGCGCTGTTACGCTGGCACCATCCGGACCGTGGGCTGGTCATGCCTGGCGATTTCCTTCGTTGCGCCGAGGAGACCGGCCTGATCGTGCCAATCGGCACCTGGGCACTGCGAACCGCGCTTCGACAGTCGGCAGACTGGCCAGCCGATGTGCGCGTGGCGGTGAACCTGTCGCCGCACCAACTCGCGCGCGACGACTTCGTGGAGACGGTCGAGGCGGCGCTCACCGCGGCCGGCCAGTCCGGAGGCCGGCTTGAACTCGAAATCACCGAGAACGCCCTCATGGAGCAATATGTCGCCGGGCAAACGGCATTGAGGCGGCTGCGCGCTCTTGGCGTGCGGATTTCGATGGACGATTTTGGCACCGGCTACGCCTCGCTCAGCCACCTACGCAGCTTTCCATTCGACCGTATCAAGGTGGACCAGTCCTTCATAGCGGGCATGACCGACTCACCCCAGGGCAGCGCCATCGTGCGCGCTATTCTGCAACTCGCATCCACCCTGAACATCGCCACCGTCGCCGAAGGCGTCGAGACGCAAGCCCAGTTCGAGCAGCTTGCCGCGATCGGCTGCGATGAGGTGCAAGGGTTCCTTTTCAGTTCGGCACAACCCGCTGCCGCAGTGCCTCGGCTGCTTGCGGGTTGGACACCGGCCGGTGCGACCATCGACACGACAATCGAGAGCTCAATGGGTTAACGCTGTTCATTGGTACAACGGAGTGACTTTGTTGCACGGAGCACGGCAACGAGACCTTGTTGCATGGAATGGCTGAGGCGGCGTCTTCCTGGCAGAAGCTCCATATTGGCGTTGACGCTGACACCGGCCAGATCGTTGCGACACAGTTGACGGCGAATGGTGTCGATGATGGCTCACAAGTCGGGCCACTGCTCGATCAAGTGCCTGGTCCGGTGGCTTCGTTTACCGGTGATGGGGCGTACGATCGAGACGACGCCTGCAGCGCTCCGCATCATGTAAGAAACGATCATTCAAGACAGGTCTGCGTCGTTGTCGCTATCCGCGCAACAAGGTCCGTCACATAATCAAATTGAGATCTCAGGCTGACTCCTA
>JAQGHW010000809.1 GCA_028291505.1 Rhodopila sp.
TTATAGCGGTTCACCAAATCGTTATACTGGTTGCGCCAAGCAGCGTCGTTGAGGGCGACGGAATTATTCTCCCGCGCCCGCTTCCAAGTATCCAAAGTGCGATACAGAGCCAACTGCTCAGACAGCACCCACGAGCCATCCAAACCGATCATACTAAACCTCGTCCTCTCTAGGCTCGGAATCGGTCGTGGCCTGCAAAGTGCTGTCCATTCCCGACTCCTCGGCGCCACTCGAACCACTACGTGGCCCAGAGATATAACCTGCCGGCCCTTGAGACAATGATTTCATCTGATCGACAAACTGATCCGAGCCGCCCTGGATCGCCTTCCCCGACGTGCGGGCAACCGATCCCCCGATCCCCCAAGCCGCTTGCTGCTGGAAGGCGTCCATGTCCACCCGATTCGCAGAAGTGAAGCCGATCAGGCGTGGTAGGTGATGAGGCAGCAGCGTGACCATGCGGAAGGACATCAGGGCGGCGACGACGTGGGTCATGACGAAGATCGACAGCAGCACGACGAGACCGATAAAATTTGTGACGAGCCAACCGTTTTGGAGCACGAAGCCGACGGCGATGCCGAACGATTCCCGGATCAGCCAGCTCATGCAGTCGAAGACGAAATATCCCATGAACAGGCCGATCACCATCAGGGTTGGCCGGAACACGACGTTGAACAGCAGGCTCCAGCCTTCGACGGCGCGGCCGTGCAGTCCGTCGCCGCCCACGGTCATATGGGCCAGCATCCACAGCGGCACCGCGACCATGGCTTCGCACACCAGGATGATCCAGCCGGCGACGCCTGCCATCCAGATCACGTAGGGGATCATCGGCAGGACGTAGGCGATGATGATGCCTGGGATCAGCAGCGCCAGGAGGGCGGCAAAGATCGGCGCTCCGAAGAAGCTCATGATGGCGTGCCCGGCGACGGTCGCCGCGGCGCCGCCGATATTGCCGGTGAAGAACTCCCAGATCGCAGCGCCGGTCGAGGTTGTGGCTGAAGCCAGCAGCCCGGCCATGCCCATGGCCGCGAGGCTCATGTTCATCAGCTTCTGCCCCATCGCCATCAGGCCGCCGAACGGGTCGGTCCAGATCTGCGTCTGCGGCAGGAGGTAGCCGGCGATCGTTTGGAACGCGGCGTTCGTCAGGTTGAGCTTGTTGAAGAGCTGGTCGAGAACGTTGGGGCCCTGCGCGTTGCTTTTTGCATCCGCCAGCGTATAGGGCATGCCGTTCGGTGTCCTGGTGGCGTCCGACGACTGGACCGTTGCATCGAGTGTAGTCATGAACTGGGTTGCGGACGTCTCGAGCGGTGCGAGATCCATGCTCAGACCATAGGGAATACCGTCGTAGTTCGGCGAAGCGGTGACGGGTGTCGCGTTGAGCAGGGACAAGGTCGTCGCGTTGAGTTTGGCGATCGCGAGATAGTAGGCCCCGGCTGCGGTCCAGCCGAGTGTGGATTGCTGCACCTCGCTCTGGAGCAGGTCACTGGTGCCATTGCGCTCCGCGGCTGCGTTTTTGGTGACGGCGGCGTTCAGCGTGCTGCCGATGGAGTTTGCTGCCGCAGTCAGGTTCGCCGTGTAGGTCTGAACGCCGTTCGTATAGATGCCTTGCAGCGCCGCGAGTGACGTGGACGAGGTCTTGTTCTGCCAAAGATTTGCGGCGACCTGGGTCACCTGCGGACGGATCGAATTGATGACATTTGTCAGTGCGGCCTGTTGGACGGCCGCCATGTCGACCGCCACGCCGGCAATTGTTGTCGCGCCTTTTTTTGTGCCCATCAGGCCGACGGTTCCGCACGCGGGATTGCCCGACTCGTTTCCTGCCGAGAGTGAGTAGCGGTATGTGATGTAACTCTCGTTGAGGTTGGTCTGCCCTGTCAGGGGCGCCGGATTGGCGATAAGGGGGTTTACAGGGTTACCCTGTACATCGGTTGCCCCCGGACCGGTGCCTGATGCCTGGTTGACCAGCGCCATGCACAGTTCGCTATCGATGATGCCGGCGACGATTGACTGCGTGCCGGGAATCATCGGCGTGGCAATTACCACGGCATCGGGACCCACGGCCTGGATCGCGTTGGTGTAGACCGCTTTGGCCATGCCGACGCCCGCGAGTGCGGCCTGCATGACGAGCGCCTGGCCGGCCGAGAAACCGCCGCCCAGCGGGAACATCATGATGCCGGCGAGACCGACGCGAACGACGAACATCCAGCTCTGGCCTTGGCCGAGCACCTGCGCGCTCTCGGCCGCGCGATGGATGTTCATGACCGTGGTGTAGACGACGAAAGCACAGGCGATCGCGCCGACGAAGCCGGTGAGTTGCCCGATGAGCTGCTGGATGACCGTCGTCTCGCTCCCCGGCGAGGTGCCTGGCGAGGTTGTCGTGCCGGTGACGGGGAACAGCGACTGAATGACTTGTGCCGCCCAGTCATTACCCGGATTGAGCGCGGCCCAACTGACGTTGTAGGGGTTCGTAGCTTGCGCGAAGGCCGGTTCGGCCAGTGCTGCGACGGCGATAAAGGCGACAAGGAAAAGCGACCAGGACTTGCGCATGACAGGCCTCGCGGGGGTGACCCGGAAAGCCTGTCATGCGGCGGTGCAAACGGCGCTTCTTCATCAAGGGCTGGGCGAGGGCGAGGAGGAGGCGCTGAGCGAGGGGGACCGCGAGAACATGGCTTTCACCGCGTCGACCGCGTGTTGCAGCAGTTCGGCGGCCTGTTTGGTGAGGTCTTCCATCATGCTGCGTCCTTCGGCCTTGCTGGGCGTCTCGGCTGCGGCCTTGCCGATTTCCGCGTCCAGCTCGCCGAGGCGCTGGGTGAACGCCGTGGCATCGGGCCGCCGTGCGAGGATGGGTTCGATCTCGGTGCGGGTTTTGCCGTAGGCGGCGAGGGCACCGGCTGCTTTGTCGTAGGCGGCGGCGCCCCCGACATCGTCGGACAGGGCGTTGCCGAACTGTTTGCGCAGATCGGCGAAGCGACCGCCCTCGCGCATTTCCGAGAGGACCTCGGGCATGCCGCCCGGCTCGGTCGTGGCCGCCTCACGGATCTTGCTCATGACGGCGGCGCCCTCGCCGTTGGTGAAGCCCTGCAGGGCGTCCAGGGCCGTCTTCCCCCGTCTCTCCGCAGACGCGAGGGTTCGATCGTCGGCTTGCACCTGGGTGCGACGTTCATTTGCGGCAATCCGGTCGGCGGCCGGCGTCGCCGGCGGCTCCCAGGGCGGCTGGGCCTGATTGGCATCCGGCCGCATGGCGCGCAGCAGCGTGTCGAGCACGGAATGCTGGATCGTCACCTGGCCCTGGTTGTTGCCGGCATTCTGGTTGGCGTTGAATCGCGTTCCGTTTGACGGGCCTCCGGGTTCGGACGCGGGTCCGTCCCGGTCGTCGCGCGGACCGTTGGGTGGACGGTTATCCCCATCGGGGCCTCGTGAGCCGGGCGTCCGGGCATTAGTCTCCGGATCGGCAGGCCTCGTCGTCAGCCGCGCTCGGTTTTCCAACACGTCAATTTT
>JAQGHW010000820.1 GCA_028291505.1 Rhodopila sp.
CATGGACCGGGCCCAGCATTCCGCGGGAACAGACCTGCTGGACAGCGTTCGCAAGGGCGATCTGCCCGGCATAGGCATGGTGATAATCGACGGCATCGTCCGCTGCGCCCGCAGCCGGAACACACCCCCAGCGGAACGGGTGCCCGAACTGGTCGGGTAAGCTCAATAGACGTCCCGGAATAGAAACGTGAAAGGTCTGTCCTGCCGGCGGCTCTCATTGGGGCGCCGAGAATCGGCTGCGTTGGCGGCTCGATCCGGCTATCCTGACATGCGACTGCCCATCGCGGTTCCCGACTTCCAACGCATCACTGGCGCTCCGTTGCGCCAACGATGCCAAAGCGCCAGGAAGATCTCCGAACACAAGCAGGGATGTGTCCGGTCGAAACATTAAGCCCCCGAAATCCGCTGAACCAGCGCCAACGCGAAATCCCCGGTAGAAGCTTTACCGCCAAGATCGCCAGTCCGGACCTTGTCCTCATTCAGTACAAGATCGATCGCCGTCCGCAGATGCCGCGCATGATCGACCAGCCCGACATGGTCCAGCATCAACCCCGCGGCCAGCAGCAGCGCCGTAGGGTTGGCAAGGCCCTTACCGGCGATGTCCGGCGCCGACCCATGCACAGCCTCGAAGATAGCGGCCTGCGCGCCGATGTTGGCACCCGGGGCGGCCCCCAAACCACCCACCAGCCCGGCGATCAGGTCGGACAGAATATCCCCGAACAGGTTGGTCGTGACGATCACGTCGAACTGCCACGGGTTCAGCACAAGCTGCATCGCGCAGGCGTCGACGATCCGCTCATCGCATTCGATGCGCCCCTCGTATTCCTTGGCGATCTGTTGCCCGGCCTCCAGGAACACCCCGGTCAGTGCCTTCAGCACATTCGCCTTGTGCACCAGGGTGACCTTCTTGCGCCCAAGCTTCACCGCATGTTCGAAAGCGTACCGCACGATCCGCCGAGACCCATCGCGCGTATTCACACCCGAGGAGATCGCCACCGCATGCGGGTCGTCGCCGATCGGAATGTAGTGCTCGAACGCAACGTACAGCCCCTCCAGGTTCTCCCGCACCAGGATCAGGTCGATGTTCTCGAAGCGGCCGCCGGGGACCAGCGTATGGGCGGGCCGCAGGTTGGCATAAAGCTGGAATTCCTCCCGCAAACGCACATTCACCGAACGATATCCACCGCCGATCGGAGTCGTAAGCGGGCCCTTCAGCGCCAGTTTGTTGCGGCGGATACTATCCAGCGTCGCTTGCGGCAGCGGATCGCCGCCCGCCGCGATGCCCGCCAGGCCGCCCTGTTGCAGATCCCAGTCAAACGGCGCGCCCAGGGCGTCCAGCACCTTGACGACCGCGTCCACGATCTCCGGCCCGATGCCGTCGCCGGGGATCAGGGTTGCGGGGATCTTGTTGGTGCCGTGGGTCGAGACGCTCATGCGGGCAGGGTCCTAGGTGGGACGATGTCTGGAAGGCCGTCCAGGACAGCGCCAACACGACGATGTGCATCCAACCGCCCCGATGGCAAGGCCAGGATTACGACCTGGCTGGCCTCGCACCCGCCACGGCACTGGCCACAAGGATGCAGATAAGGCCCGCGAAAAGCACCACCGGAGCCCAACCACCCGACAGCCCGATCTGCGCTCGGGCGAACCAGATCAATGCCGGCCAGATGACGATCGCCGCGGCGAACGCGCCGTCATCGACGAACAGGTGCCACAACTCGTGCAGCACGGTTAAAACATTGCTCATGGCGCTCTCACTGAGTTGAACGTGTCATAGGGGATGCGGCGCGGTTGGCACACAACGCCACCGCCGCGAACGCGCCGGCCAGGTAGCCGACAACCAGGCCCGCCAGCGCCAGGTCCTGACCCGGCCAGGCCAACTGCATGCCTTCCCCAATCCAGAAGGTGCCGAAGGCGCACAGCAGCACCCCGACGCCGAACTTCAGGGCGTTTTCCGGGATCATCGCCACCGGACGCCGCAGCAGGATACCCAGGAACACGACGACGGCGAGTGCCGCCACAGCGCCAATTCCGGCCGCCACCAGCATGGTGTGACCACCGGCACCGACGGCGATGACGATGAACACGACCTCGATCCCTTCCACCATGGTGATTTTGTAAGCGGCCCCCACCGCGACAGGATCCCATGCGGCGGCGCGCCCGCCACCGTCGCGGAACCCCCGCGTCTCCCGCGCGTAGATCGCGTCCTCGTCATGCAGCGGGATCACCCCCGCCGCCCGCAGAATAGCCTTGCGCAGCCACCGCATGCCGAACAGCAGCAGCAGCAGTCCAACCCCCAGTTGAACCATATCCAGCGGAATTCGGGTCAACGCCGGCCCCAGGACGACGACCAGCAGCAACAGCGTGACAAGCGCCAGCCCGGTTCCGGTCAGTGCGCCTCGCCAGCCGCGAACCGTGCCGACAGCCAGCACCACCGTCAGCGCCTCGACGAATTCGACCAGCGAGGCCAGGAAGGCCGCCAGCATCGATGGTCCCGCATGCGCCCATACAGATGTCATGAGATATCTCCTTACGAACCAATCATGGCCAAGAAATCATGCAATACCCGTTCCGCCCGTTTTTGGTTCAGCGCCGTCAATCGGATGATCGCTCACTGTGAAGCCGATCAGCACCGGCATCACCAGCAGTACCAGCGGGAACTGCAACAGCAAACCCGCGATGATGGAGATTGCCAGCGGCTGTTGGATGGCCGACCCCTGGCCGAGCGCCAGCGCCAGCGGCATCAAGGTCAGGATCGCTGCCAGCGTCGTCATCGTGATGGGCCGCAGCCGGTTGCGGCTCGCCTCCCGCAGTGCTTGCCGCGGCGGCATCTGGTGCACCAGTTCGGCGTATTCGGAGACATAGAAGATCGCCATCTCGGTGCCGATGCCGATAATCATGGTCATGCCCATCAACGCGGTGATGTTCAGCTCCACGCCGGTCACCCACAATGCGGTGAAAACCGCCGTGGTGGACAGCAATGAGCAGCCGATGATGATCACCGGCAGCCACAGCCGCTCATACAGGAACAGCAGCAGAATGAACTCGGCGACCAGCGCCGCGGCGAACACCCGCATCAACCCGGAGAAGGCGATCTGTTGCTGCTGATACAATCCACCCAGTTCGTAGCGCACGCCCGCGCCCAGCATGCCCGACTGGCTCAGCACGTGCTGCACGTCGCCGACCGCCGCGCCGATCCCGCGGCCCTCGATCCGTCCGGTCACCGCGATCATCGGCTGAAGGTTGTCGCGGGAAATCTCCGGCTGGCCGGTCACCGGCACCAGGCTGGCCACCCGTTGCAGCGGAAACATATGGCCATCGGCCGCGCGTATCGGCAGTTCGGCCAGCGCCGTCTCTCGCAGCCGCAGCGCATCGGGCAGCCGCACCCGCACGCCCACGGTCTTCGTCGCCTGAGGCAGCTGAGTCGCCACCGCGCCGGTCAGCGCGACATCGACGGCGTGGGACACGTCGTCCGGCGTCACCCCCTCGATCCCCGCGCGCACCGGGTCGATCCGCAGGTCCAGCGCGTCACCCGCCAGCTTGACGCCGCTTTTCACCTCCACCACGCCATCGATTTTGCTGATCGCGTCGGCGACTTTCTGGGCCTGCGGGATCAGTGCGGACGAGTCCGTGGCATACAGCTTGATCTCGATCGGCTGCGGCACCGCGGTCAGGTCGCCGATCAGGTCCTCCATCAACTGCGCCAGTTCGACCTGCACCCCCGGCACCTTGGCCTGCACTGCCGACAGCACCGCCGCCATCACGGCAGGTGTGGAGCGCGCGTGGTTCGGCTTCAGCCGAACGAAATAGTCGCCGTGGTAGCTTTCCCCCAGATCACCACCCAGGCCGGTGCCCAGGCGGCGCGAAAACGTGGCCACTTCGGGTATGGCGGTCAGCATGGCGTCGATTTCGCCCACCTCCCGGCTGGTCTCGGTCAGGGACGTGCCCGCCGGGGTGTAGTAGTCCATGATGAAGCCGCCTTCATCGACCGCCGGCATGAACCCGGTCGGCACCGCGTTGTAGGCGAACCAGCCGAGTGTCAGCAGCGGCACCAGGGCGACGAAGAACAGCCACCGGCGCCGGAACAAGCCGTCGAGCAGCCGGCCATGCTGCCGCGCCAGCCAACCATTTCCGGCCGCGCCCGGATCGTGCCAGCGATCGAAATCCACCAGATGCCGAGCCAGCACCGGAACGACCAGGGCGGTCATCAGGTAGGAGATCGCCAGTGCGGCCGCCATCGTGATCGACAGTGCCTGGGAGAATGCGCCGGTGACCCCGCTCAGGAAACTCAGCGGCAGGAACACGATCAGCGTCGCCAGGCTGGACCCGGTCAGCGGCCGCAGAAACTCCCGGCTGGCCGGCAGCACCGCCGCTTTACCGGCAACCGACCCGTCGGCCGCCCGAGCCCCCGCTCGGCGGGCGATATGCTCGACCATGACGATGACGTCGTCGATCAGCAGACCCACCGCCGCCGCGATGCCGCCCAATGTCATGATGTTGAAGCTCATGCCAAGCAGGCTGAGCACCAGAATCGCGGACGCCAGCGTGGCCGGAACCACCAGCACCGCGATCAGCGTGATCCGCCAACTGCGCAGGAACAGGATCAGCACGATCGCGGCGAGCACCAGGCCGATCAGCACCGCGTCGCGCACACTGCCGGCCGACTGCGTGACCAGCTCACTCTGGTCGTACCAGTTCACCATCCGCACCCCGGCCGGCAGCTTGAACGCCGCCAGCTTGGCTTGCACGGCCTTGGCGATCTGCACCGCATTGCCGTCCGGCTGCTCATACACGTTGAACAGCACGGCCGGCTTGCCGTCCTCCACCACGCGGATCCATTGCGGCACCACGCCATCCTGGACAGTGGCGACATCGCGCACCCGGACCACCCCGGCGGGATCGGATCGCACCACCACATCCCCGACCGCCGCGGTCTTGCCGATGCTGTGGTTGGCGGTCACCAGGTACAGCTTGTGGTTGTCCTGCAACTGCCCCACGGCCTGCAGCACGTTGCCCTTCGCCAGCGCGTCGGACAGGTCCGTTATCCCCAGCCCGTAGCCGGCCAGCCGGTGCGGATCGGCCAGCACCTCCACCTCCGCCGTTTCCCCACCCTGCACGTTGACCCGCGCAAGGCCGGCAACCGAGGACAGCAGCGGCACGATCTGGTACTGCGCCAGGTCATGCAGCGCGACCGGTGGGACGCTGTCGGACAACAGCGCGTAGGAGATGATCGGGAACACCGTCGGGTCCATCCGCCGCACCGTGTAACCGGTGCCGGAGGGCAGGCTGGGCAGAATCTGGGCAACCGCGGCGTCGATCAGCAGCGTGCTGCTGACCATGTCGCGGCCCCAGCCGAAATCCACCGAAATCTGCGCCGTGCCGCGGGTGCTGGCGGAACGGACATCCAGCACGCCGGGAACCGTGCGGATCGCCTCCTCCACCGGACGCGTGATCAGCAATGCCGTCTGATCGGCGGGGCGGCTGCCGGCATCAAGGTCGACGACGACCCGGGGAAACGCCACCTGTGGAAACAGCCCAACAGGCAGCGAGATCGCCGAAACCACCCCGGCGACCGCCAACGCGACTGCCACCAGAAGGATCGACCGGGCGTGCCGCTCGATGAACGCCGCCAGGTTCATTGTGCTTTGCCCGCGGAGCGGGCAGGGGCATCATTCGCGGAGCGGGCCGGGGCATCATTCGCGGGGTGTGCCTGGGCGCCGCCCGCGGGGTGTGCCTGGGCGCCACCCCGGGATGGTGCCGGGGCGTCAGCCGCGG
>JAQGHW010000827.1 GCA_028291505.1 Rhodopila sp.
AAACGGCGGCGAGAAGCAGCGACAGACATTATGCCAGTTCTGTGCAGCGGCTCTTCACTTGACCGTGCCATCGCCGTGCAGGGCCTTTGCATTACCCAGCAGCTTGTTGCCAACCAGGGTCGCCTCCGTCGCGGACATATTGTTGACAAGGAACGAATTGTAATCGCCCTCGACCAGAAACGTGTTGTGCTCGACGATGATCTCCGGCGTGGGCTGGGTGAGGCCCTCTGCGCCGATCATCAGCGCGGCGGTGTGATTCTCGGACTTGGGACCTTTCTCGATCTTGTTGTCTCGCAGCAGCACCGCACCGCCATTCGGTATTTCGACAGTATAGCTTGATGTGCCATTCGCGCCGTCGGCAAGATCGCAGCCGATTACCTCGGTCCGCTTGGCACGGGATTTAATGTGGTGACCATGCAACGTTTCGAAGAACTTCGTTCGTTCGACACGAAGCAATGCGAGATCGCCGACATAGATGCCGTGCGCACAACCGCTGCTCTCGCAGGTGCCGTTGCGGATGAACTGGCTGTCGCTGACGATGATTGTCTTGCCCGGCTCGTTGGCGGCGAGAATGCCCTCCTGGTTGTTGATGAAACTTACGTTCTGGACGGTCAGATCTCCACCCTCGGCACGAATACCGGCGCCGTTGTAGTCCGGCACGCGAGCGCGGGTCAGTGTCAGGGCGCGGATGGTGATTTTGTCGCCGTCCGTGACAAAGAGCGCCTTGCCCATGCACGTTTTGTCGGTGATCACGGTGCTATCGGGTCCCGCGCCCTCGATCGTCAGGTTGTTGGCTTTCCAGACCGCACAGTCGAAATACGATCCGGCGGCGATCACGATGCGGTCGCCGTCATGGGCGGCCGCGGCGGCCGCGGATGGCTGGGTATATGTCTTGCCTGGCCCGACTTCCAGAGTGGCCGCCAGGGCCGGAGACCGCGGATTCGACGCGAACAGGCAGGGTATCGCCAGAAGCCCCGCGGCCAGCCAGTTGCGGAAGCGGATCGTGTGCATGTCCTCGGCCTCATTGTTTCCCACACGCAAGCTATAGGCCGTAGCGCCCGGCCGGTCACCGGGTGTTCGCGCTGAACGGGTTCGGACTTGATGGCCCGTGGCCGCGCGAGGCGTGGCTGGAGGCCAGCACAAAACGGGGGAAAAGTTGGGTGCTTCTCGATCGGGAACCCTCCGAAAGCCTCACGCCCGTGGACGAGCTCCCGGTTTTGTGATGGGCTCACAGACCGGGACCGCCGCGCCTATGACAGCGCCACTGCCGCTGTGTGTTTGAGCAATTGATACGCTGTGACTACGCGGATCGAAAAAGTAACTACGTGGATCGAAAAAAACGGTTCTGTCACAAATTTTCCGACTCTGCTTCACTCTCGGTGGAAATTCTGGTCCTGTGGTGGCATCATTCCGGCGCGAGGCAACTCGACACTCGCTTGGCGGCGGTGTTGCATGGATCGGCCGTTGGGATCGGCGGCGTGTTGGGATAGGAGGACGCCCCCTGCCTGATGCGGAATCCACGATGCCGTTCAAGGCCAAGGCCGACCGCCGCCACCATATCCCAAAGCAGAAGCGCAAGGTGACGAACTGGGCGACCGAGCACGCGAGGGGGGGGGCCTACGACGCGAGCCAAGGCCGCGCTCGCCCAATCCAGCGCGACGATCGTCGACGGCCCAATCTCTCTGCCAGCCTTTCCACTGCCCATCGCCGCAGAACTCCGAGAGGGCGGAGGCGTGACTACGATCGTTAACCGACCTTATTGGCCTTAGGCAGGTTGGCGAGCATGTGGTGTACAAGCCGGATGAAGGTCACTCGCTCGTCCTCGCTGATGCCTTCAAGCAACACCCTTTCACGCGCGAGCGCCACGCCCAGGATTTGCTCGTAGAGGTCGCGGCCCTTAGGCGTCAGCCTTAGCTCGAGGCGTCGCCCGATCCGAGGCTCCGACTTCACATAGCCAGAGCGTTCGAGGAGGCTGGCGCTACGGCTCGCCGCCGCCTTGTTCATGTCAATGAGCGCGCAGATCTGCGCGGCTGTACCGATTCCATAAACGCCCAAATAGGAGAGGACGCGCCAGTCGGACGTGCCAATGCCAAAGCGCTTACGATAGGTCTGCGACGCTCCGCTTACTAGCCGATTGGTTAGCCATACCAGAATGCCTGGAATATAATTGTCCAGTTCCAGCTTGAGTGGCTCAGTCGGCGCGGGTGCGTCCTTCTTCCTGGTCACCTTCGATCGTTCGCGGATGGCCGACGTCACTCTCGTCTGTCCCTTATCACGGTCGCTCATGGATCCTTACGGCGAGCCTTTGCTGGCCTTTCGCGGTGCCAGCTGGGCGAGCGCGCACTCGGGAATAGCGAAACATCCGCAATCGCGAAACCTCAAAGATCGCAGTCCGCACCTCCAGAGGTAGGGTTCGGGATACGTGTAAAGAGTAGTCACAAGGCGATCTCGAACGGAAGCGGCTGCGGATCGAGGGGATTTGGCAGATCGGCCATATCGGGTTCTGGGCGGTACAGACCGGCTACGTTGGTAACACTTTAGACCGGGCACGTGGGTAACACTCCAATTCAGTTTTGGAGGAGCGAACCATTGCCTGGCGGGTGGAGAGTGCGATGGACCAGCCCCTGTGTTTTATCGCGGCCTGTCTGCGGGCGGACGAGCCGATCAATTGATCGCGGGTTTTGATCGGCACTGGCAGTAGTACCTCCAAAGGAAAATGTTGATGGGGAAAAGTGGGCGGCGAAGCGGGCAATGGGATGATTGTGCCGTCCCGACCCCATTTTTGGTCATGGTCCGAGCGCGCAGGATCACGGCGCAGCACACCGTGAAACGAAACTCCGCAACAATCGCGAGATCAGCCCCGGCAGTAGTGCCGGAGATTGATCATGGTATAGGCGAGGGTTTTGAATGCGTAGTGTAATTGGCTGAGGCGATCGAAGCGAAGCAACAAGCGCCGGAACTTATCTTCCCAGGCGAACACCCGTTCGATCGTCCTGAAGCGCTCTTCAAAAATAGCCGGCTCGAAGAGCGGCTTGCATCCGCGCTTGGGTTGTTTTCTACCAGCTGTTGCGTCTCCACCCCCTCGGCGGTGGTCGCCATGCTGAGGTCGGCGCCGAGCGTGCTGACCGCGCGCACGATGGGGGTGCAATCCGCCCGGCTGCCCGCCGACGCACGAAGGACTGGCCAAGATTGGCTGCAGGCGGACCGTCTGGTTTGGGCTAGGAAGTTGCCAAAGCAGCAGTAGAGCTAGTCATCGCTACTTTGTCAGTAACTGCCGCATGCGGTCGGTGTGCCTGCCAGGATTGCCACGTCACTTCGAGGCGGGTGAAATTCTCAGAGTGCTGGTGCCTTCGTCTCGGCCTCCGCCAACGCGGCGAGCTGCTCTGCGACAGCGGTCCAGCCCTGTTCGAAGCCCATCGCCTTATGCTGGTCATAAGCTTCCCTGGTCCAGTGGCGTGCGCTGCCGGTGTAGCGGGTCTTCCCGTTCTCATCGGCGAACTCCATCGCACCAACCATAAACGGGCCCTGCGGGTGCCAGCCCGTCGCGAACGCGTCGGTGAAGACGAAGCGCTTGCCGGGCGACACCTCAAGGAACACACCTTCCTGCGGCATCTCCTCCCCGTTCGGCCCGCGCATCACCAGCGCCGAACGCCCGCCGGCCCGCCAGTCCTGCTCGATGATCTCGACCGACCAGGGCTTCGGGCACCACCATTCTTCCAGGCGTTCGGTGGCGATCTTCCAGACCGTCTCGACAGGTGCGTCGATCAGGCGGGTAACGGAGAGTTCCAGGCTTTCGGTGGTCATGATCATCCTCCTTAGTATCAGTCCCGATCGGGGGCGCCGAGCGGGAAGAAGGGCCGATAGGGACGGGCGTCGTCGA
>JAQGHW010000727.1 GCA_028291505.1 Rhodopila sp.
ATCCTCATCGCGATCGGCGTCTACGTCCGCTTCCGAGTGCTGGAAACGCCGGTATTCCAGGCAGCCGTGGCAAACCGGGACAAGCGCGACGCCAACCCCGCGATGGCGGCGCTGCGCCTGCACCCGAGGAACTTTTTCGTTCTCCTCGGCGCCCGCATGGCCGAGAACGGCCTTGGCTACCTCTTCCCGGTCTTCGGCCTCACCTACGTCACCACCATGCTTGGTATGGCAAAGTCGGATGCACTGAACGCGCTGATGGTCGCCTACGTCGTGGAACTGTTCGCGATCATCGGCTGGTCCATGCTTTCCGACCGGGTCGGTCGGCGCCCAGTCTACATGTTCGGCGCACTCTGCGGCATCGCACTGGCCTTCCCGTTCTTCTGGCTGGTCGGCACCCGCCAGTGGATCTACGTCGCGCTCGCCTTCATCCTGGCCAGGGCCGTCGTAACCGCGGCGATGTTCGGCCCCCAAGCTGCCTATTTCGCTGAACTATTCCCACCGCAACGCAGGTTCGCCGGCTTCGCCTTCGCCCGCGAACTCGGGTCGTTGCTCGCCGGCGGTCCAGCCCCGTTCCTCGCCACCGCCCTGGTCGCCTGGGCCGGCGGAGCCTGGTGGCCCGTGGCCTGCTACATCGTCCTGCTGTCGGGGATCACCGCGGTCGCGATCTGGTGCGGACCGGAGACCTACCGGGACGACATCACCTCCGAAGCAATCGGCGTCGCCCCGCTGAAAACCCCCGCCCCAGCCTGATCTACCTCCGCCGCACCGCCGCAAGCGGCCGCTCCGGTGACAGCGCCACGATAGCGCACGCGGCCAACGCGATGACAGCCCCGGTCAGAAAGGTCGTGGCAAGCGCATGCCGATAAGCAAACACCACAGCCGCATGCTCACTCGCCGTCATCGCACTGTCCGAGGCCAGCTGCCGTATTCCCCCCGGCATCAGCGTCTGCAGCCTGGCAGTCAGGATGGCCCCGGATACCGCAACACCAACGGCACCCCCCAGCGATCGGAAAAACGCCGAGGTCGCCGTCGCAGCCCCCAGATCCGCCCGCTCCACCGCATTCTGGATGGCCGTGGTCAGATTGGGGAACGACACCCCGATCCCCAGGCCCAGCACCGCGAGTATCACCTCGCCCATCACCGCACTTCCGCCGGATCGCGCACTCCACGCCAACGTCGCGAAGCTGAACGCCGCCGCCATCAGACCCGCCGTCACCAGCGCCTTGTAGCGTCCGGTATAGGACACCAGCCGCCCGCCGCCGATCGAGGCCACGATCACGCCCCCCATCATCGGCGAGATCATCAGGCCGGCCGCCGTCGGGCTGGCCCCTTGCACCAACTGGAAATACAGCGGAAGGAACACTGCCGCCGCGAACATGCCCATTGCCGACAGGCCGATCGCCAGCACGCTCAGCACGAAAATCCGATTGCGGAACAACCGCGGCGGCAGCAATGGCTCTGCCGCCCGTCGCTCGGTCATCGTCAACAGCCCGATGCAGACAACCGCGCCCCCGCCGAGTCCCAAAACGACCGGCGAGGACCACGGATACACGTTGCCACCCCAACTCAGCGCCAGCAGGGCGCAGCAGGTCGCCACGCTGAGCCACAGCGCACCAAGGTAATCCACCTGGTGCACCACTCGGTTCGGCCGGTGCTTCAGGCCAACGCCGATCAGCACCATGGCCGCCGCGCCAACCGGAAGGTTGACATAGAAGATCCAGTGCCACGACAGCGCGTCGGTGATCACCCCGCCGAGCAACGGCCCCGCCACGCTGCATGCGGCGAACACGCCCGCGAACAACCCCTGATAGCGCCCGCGCTCCCGCGGTGGGATCAGATCGGCAACCACGGTCTGCGACAGCGTTATCAGGCCGCCCGCACCCAACCCCTGCACCGCGCGAAACAAGATCAGCTCCGTCATCGAGCGCGACAGCCCGCAGAGGACGGACCCAACAAGAAAGATCATAATGGAAACAAAGAACGCCGGCTTGCGCCCGAAGATGTCACTCAGTTTGCCATACAGCGGCGTCGTCATCGTCGAGGCGACCATGAACGCGGTCACCACCCAGGACAAATGTGCCAGCCCGCCCAGCTCATCGACGATCCGAGGCAACGCCGTCGCAACGATATTCTGGTCCAATGCCGCCAGGACCAGCGCCAGCATCAACCCGGCGAACACAAGTCCGAGCTTCTGTCCCTGGGCGGCGGGCTTCGGCGGTGCAGGCCCTTCAGTTGCCGACATGCTTGGATTCCCGTTCCGGTTCGCGGCGCAACTTATGCGATCACCGGCGCCCGCTGGTATGAAAAGCACAACGACGCCCCGGCCACGCCGAACACAATCCGCCGGTTCGGAACCGGATCACTGCGGAGGACCACCCGCGAGATCACCGACCGCCGCCTGATCACCGAACTACTCCAGAACTTGGTAGTCTGGCGTGACGCCGGGCACTGGGGCATCGTCCTTCGCCAGCCGATCTACGAGAAAGACCGCCTGGACCCCGTGTCCCTATCGGCGGAGATGGAACTCGATCCGACCGTGCTGGCCCGGTTCCCCGAGGGATACCGGCATCTCGCCTGCATCCAGACCCGCATCGGTTACACAGTGAAACCCGACATGCCCGGGTTGAAAGGGTCGGAGGTCGAGCGATTGTATCAGCGTGGCGTGGCTGGAGGGCGGCAGTCTCTAACGCCGATCGCCCCAGAACACCCAGGGCGATCGCTCCGTCAGACTGTCAGACCGGATCCCACCCAAACACCTCACCCGAACGATCCAGCGGCATGAACGCTGCCTTCATCGCCGGTATCGCGTGTTCGGCGATCGTTTCAGGTGTCCATCCCTCCGCACTGTGCACGATCCGGATCGGCCGCGGCGAGCTGAACAGAATCATCTCGTTCATCCGGCAGCCGAACACCTGGCCGGTCACACCCTTCGCTGCATCCGACGACAGATAGACCGCCATGGGAGCATTCTTGTCCGGCGTCATCTGCTGGATTTTCGCCACCCTGGCCTGCTGCTCCGGCGTGGTCGCCGGGATCGAGCTGGTCATGCGGCTCCACGCAAACGGCGCGATACAGTTAGACCGCACGTTATACCGCTGCATATCCAGTGCGATCGACTTCGACAGCGCCGTGATACCCAGCTTCGCCGCCGCGTAATTCGCCTGCCCAAAATTCCCGATCAGCCCGGACGTGCTGCTCATATGCACGAAGGTGCCGCTTTCCTGCTTGCGATAGTGTTCGGCGGCGGCGCGGGACACGAAGAAGCTGCCGTTCAGGTGGACGGCGATGACCGACAGCCAGTCGTCCTCGGTCATCTTGTGGAAGATCACGTCGCGCAGGATGCCGGCGTTGTTCACCACGGCGTCGATCCGGCCGTAATGATCCAACGCAGCCTGGATGATCTTTTGAGCCGAACCCCAGGCGGCAACCGACTCGGTGCAGATCTCCGCCATGCCGCCGTTCTGCTCGATCAACTGCTTGGTCTGCTGCGCCGGGCTCGCCGAACCGCCTTCGCCGGTCAGCGACGCGCCAATATCGGCAACGATCACCCGCGCCCCCGCCGCGGCCATCATGATCGCGATTTCGCGCCCGATTCCGCCACCAGCCCCGGTTACGACCGCGACTTTACCTTCCATCATTCCCGGCATCATTTCCTCCTGGATGCAATGCGGAGAAACTAGGCAGGTCCGAGTGGATTGGGAACCCTCGCGCGTTTCGATTGACCCATCGGCCTGCTATGTGTACACATCGCGTGTTCACACAAAGGGTGCGTCATGGCTGACCCGAAAGCGGCCGATGTAATGTATCCCCGCAGGATCGGTGTGCGGGAGTTCCGCGCGAACATGACCGGTTACCTCCGCCAGGCGCGTCAGGGCACCGCGTTCCTGATCACCTCGCATGACGAGGTTGTCGCCGAAATCCGCCCGCCCTCCGTCGCGTCGCGCCCCCGGCGCCAGCCGGGTGCGTTACGAGGCAAGATCCGCATGGCCTCCGATTTCGACTCGCTGCCGGCGGACGTCCTTGCAGCGATGGAGGGGACAGCTATGGAGGGGACAGAGGGGTGAAACTCCTCCTCGACACCCATGCGATGCTTTGGTGGCTGTCTGACGACCGCCGGCTTGGCGATCAGGCCAGGGAGCTGATCGCCGACCCAGGCAACGATGTTCTTGTCAGCGTAGCCGCTTTTTGGGAGATCGTCGTCAAAGTCCGCGTCGGAAAGCTGGCAGCCGAGATCGGCGCA
>JAQGHW010000879.1 GCA_028291505.1 Rhodopila sp.
TTTGATCGCATGATTCACACGCTTCGTGCGAACAGCGCGTCCTGCGGACGACGAACGTTCCCCTCGCGTTTCGTCAGCTTGGCTGACGCCAACGAAACGCTGGCCGCTCAGCGTGATCATGCTCTAGTCCCACCATCTGCTGTCCGCCCAACCAGGAGGCCGCCACATGAGCATCACGATCTACCACAACCCCAACTGCGGCACGTCGCGCAACGTACTCGGGCTGATCCGCGACAGTGGAACGGAGCCGGAGGTCGTGGAATATTTGAAGACTCCACCCAGCAGGGCCGAGTTGGTTTCATTGATCGGGCGCATGGGGATGCGGGTGCGCGACGTGTTGCGACGGAAGGGCACGCCGTATGACGAGTTGCGCCTGGACGACCCCGAACTGACCGATGAGCAATTGATCGATGCCATGATGACGCATCCGATCCTGATCAATCGCCCGATCGTGGTCACTCCGCTTGGGGTGAAGCTTTGCCGCCCGTCCGAAACGGTGCTGGAAATGCTGCCGTCACGGCGCGAGCCATGAGCGAAACCGCGGTTGCCGTCGCGCCTTCGATGGGGATTTTCGAGCGATTCCTGACCCTGTGGGTCGCGCTGTGTATCGTCGCCGGCATCGCTCTTGGTCAAGCCCTGCCAGGCGTCTTCCATGCACTCGGCGAAGCCACGGTGTCGCAGGTCAACCTGCCGGTCGCCGTGCTGGTCTGGCTGATGATCGTGCCGATGCTGTTGAAGATCGATCTCGGCGCGCTGTGGCAGGTGCGGGACCACTGGCGCGGCATCGCCACCACGGTCGGGGTCAACTGGCTGGTGAAGCCGTTCTCCATGGCGCTGCTGGGTTGGATCTTCATCGCGCATCTGTTCCGGCCGCTGCTGCCCGCGGGCCAGGTCGACAGTTACATCGCCGGCCTGATCCTGCTGGCGGCGGCGCCCTGCACGGCGATGGTGTTCGTGTGGTCGGGTCTGGTGGAGGGCGAGCCGCACTTCACCCTGTCCCAGGTGGCGCTGAACGACATGATCATGGTCGTTGCGTTCGCCCCACTCGTGGCGTTTCTCCTTGGCCTGTCCTCGATCATCGTGCCCTGGGACACCCTGGCCCTATCCGTCGTGCTGTATATCGTGGTGCCGGTGATCGTGGCACAGCTCTGGCGGCGAACGTTACTGGCGCGCGGCGTGTTGGCTCGCACCTTGCGCACCCTGGCTCCGATGTCACTGATGGCGCTGCTGCTGACGCTGGTGCTGCTGTTCGGGCTGCAAGGCGAGCAGATCATCCGCCAGCCGCTGGTCATTGCCCTCCTGGCGGTGCCGATCGTCATCCAGGTCTATTTCAACGCGGGGCTGGCCTATTGGGTCAACCGCCGCCTGGGAGTCGAATGGTGCGTTGCCGGACCGTCCGCATTGATCGGCGCTTCCAACTTCTTTGAGCTGGCGGTCGCGGCAGCCATCGCTCTGTTCGGTTTTCAGTCGGGCGCCGCGCTGGCGACGGTGGTCGGCGTGCTGGTGGAGGTCCCGGTCATGCTGTCCGTCGTGCATATCGTGCTGCGGTCTCGCAGGTGGTATGAACGCGGGATCGCGCGCTGACCCCGATTAGTTAGCGCGATCCAGAAATCCGCGCACCGCGGCGATCGTGGCGGCAGGTTGCTCCTCCATCAACCAGTGACCGGCGTTCGGGATCACGCATTCGGTCACGTTGGTCGCGGCGGCCCGCATCACCAGGGCCATGGTCGCACCGAACGACGCTGCCCCGCCGATTGCCAGGACCGGCATCGTCAGCTTGCCCGCGGCGACAAAGGCCTTGTTGTCGATCGCGTCCTGATCGAACGCCGCGATCTGGTTGAAGCCGGCATGCATCGCCCCGAGCTGCGCGTACAGCCTGGCGTAATGCTCACGCGACGCCTCGCGGAACGATTTCGGATCGGCTGAAAATTCGTTCCAGAAACGATCGAGGTAGATGCGCTCCCGTCCCGCCACCAACCGTTCTGCATCCGGACCCTGAAACGAAAAGTGCCAGAGCGCCCGACTGCGCACAATTTCATCCCACGGGCCAACGCCTGGCAACGGTGCGTCCATGATGACAAAACGCGTGACCCGACCGGGATTGTCGGCCGCGAAGGCATAGCCCACCATGTTGCCGATATCATGCGTAACCAAATCGGCGTGCTGGATATTCAGTGCGTCCAGCAGACCCGCGATGTCCTGGCCTTGCGTTTCTTTGTCGTAACTACCTGCCGGCCGGGATGACAGCCCCATGCCGCGCAGGTCCGGAACAACGATGGTGTGGTCACGTGCAAGCTCCGCCGCCATCGGTCCCCACATATCGCCGGTTTCGCCGTAACCGTGCAGGAGGATAACCGCGGGTCCGGCACCGCCAACACGGACATGGAGCGTCGTCCCATTGGCTGGGATGTCCCGGGTGCGGAAGTCCGCCGGGAACGGCTCGATGCCATCGGTGACCTGCGACGGTGAACCGGGTCCATCCGCGGCAGCAAACACAATGCGAGACATCATTCATCTCCTTGATTGGGAAGCGATCGGTTCCGTGGATCGAACTGTGTCACTTGCCCGCCGCCTGGACTAGCACTTTCACCCTGACCGCGCAGGGCGAAAGCGCTCTATCTCTTTGTTTGATCGCATGATTCACACGCTACGAACGTTCCGCTCAGCGTGATCATGCTCTAGCGGCCGATCGCAAGCGCGACACGACCAAAAGCCCTGAATTGCAGCAGTCATGATGCGGCACTCACCCACACCTGTGGTGCCGACAGATTGCCGGAATGAGTTGGAGGTGCTGGGATGCTCGCAAGGGCGGTTGATCTCGCCCAGTGAGGGACGAGGGACATCCATGAAGAGCACCGCAACAGTCGCGGCCTTGCTGCTGGCTGGTTTTGTTTCGACCGCCGTGGCGAAGCCTGACTGCACCGTCGATGCGCTGAACGCGCTGCACGTCGCCGGCGTCCAGGTGACGCAAGCCTCTGCGACGGCAGCCACCGATGCTGTGCCGGCGCATTGCGCGGTGCAGGGCTCCATGGAAACCAACGGCGACGGGGCGCCTCCCGGATCGGCGCGATTCGCGTTGCAATTGCCCGACGCGTGGCAGCAGCGGTTCTTCCTGATGGGCGTCGGCGGCAATGCCGGCACGCTGACTCCCTCGGTCAATGCGGTGGATCGGGTTTCCGCGCTGGGCAAGGGCTACGCCGTCATCGTTCAGGATTCCGGCCATGTGGGCAACGGCACCGACGCCGGCTGGCTGCGCACCCCGGACGGCAAGCGGGATCGGGCGAAGATGGTCGATTTCTTGTATCGGGCGGCGCACGACGTGACCGTCACCGGCAAGAAATTCGCGCAGGCCTATTACGCCGCGCCGGTGCGGCACGCCTATTTCGATGGCTGCTCCACCGGGGGGCGGATGGCAATGATGGAGGCGGAACGTTACCCGGCCGACTTCGACGGCATCATCGCGGGCGACCCGGCGATGGACTACCACTCCACGCTGCTGCGCTTCTCGGTGCAGAAGGCGGCGCTGTCGTCAGCCGCCGCATACCTGTCCCCCGACACGCTGCGGATGGTGGACAAGATCGTTACGGCCCGCTGCGACCCGATCGACGGTGCCACCGATGGGCTGGTGCAGGACCCCGCTGCCTGTCCAGTCAAGGCAAGCGACCTGATCTGCCGCGCTGGCGCCTCCACAGATTGCCTGACGGCGGAGCAGGCGTTGGTGTTGCAGGCGTATACGTCACCGTTGCACGACCGGCACGGGCATTTCCTGTATCCGGGCTGGGCGATTACTAACCTGTCCGGTCCGCGTGGCGCGAGCTACTGGAATACCGGCGACACCGCGCCCAAGCTGGCTCAGGCCGAGGCGCCGTGGGGTAGCGATCCGAATGACGCACCTCGGGGCTGGACTTTCGCGCGGCAGGCGTTGAGTTTCTGGATGGGCATGGGACCGGAACAGTCGATGCTGGGACTGGACGTCGATCCCAGGACGAACACGGTCGGCGACACGCTGGTGGCGGTTGTGGACAAGACGTTCGGGCCGGCCGAGACGAAGAACCCGGTGAAACTGATGCCGTTCATCCAGCAGGGGCGGAAGCTGATTATGTATCACGGCACCAGCGACCCGGCGATTCCGGCCGCGAGGTCGGTGTTGTTCTATAACGACCTGGCCACCGGCCTGCATGGGATGGCGAAGACGCAGGCGAGCGTGCGGCTTTTCCTGGTGCCTGGCATGCAGCATTGCAGCGGCGGCATCGGGCCGGATCATTTCGATACGTTGTCGGCGATCGAGGCCTGGGTGGAACAGGGCAAGGCGCCTGAGGCCATTCCGGCGAGCACGCGTTCCGACAGCGCATCCCCGCACAGCCTGCCGCTATGCCCGTATCCGCGGCAGGCCAGGTATTCCGGCAGCGGCGCGCTGACCGACGCGGCGAACTGGGCATGTGCGGTACCGCAGCAGCAGGCTCAGTCGAAGTAGGAACGTTCGTCGCGCTACCGGGGTAGGATTCGGTTTCGTTTTCCGACGGCGGATGGTGGGGGTTCGCCGATCGGTGATGCTGAACGGGCGGTGGGCGCTTCGTCGCATCGGATGCTTGACGGCGTGATCCTGGTCCACTAGATAGCTTGTCAGTTATATAACTGATTGGCTATTTTCTGATGATCCAAGACCGCCTGACGAACACCTTCTCTGCCCTGGCCGATCCGACACGGCGGGCGATCCTGGCCAGGCTGGCGCTGGGTGAGGCGTCCGTGAACGAACTCGTCGAGCCTTTCAGCCTCAGTCAGCCGGCGATCTCGAAGCATTTGAAAGTGCTGGAGCGGGCCGGCTTGATCACTCGCGGGCGGCAGGCTCAGTGGCGTCCCTGCAAGCTGGAAGGGGCGGCGCTGAAGGATGTCGCGGATTGGCTCGAGCCTTATCGCAGGCTGTGGGAAGAGCGGTTCGACCGGCTCGAAGAACATTTGCGGATGCTGCAATCGGAGCCAGCCAAATCGGCGGATCGAACTGCATCCGCTGAACAAGTGAAATCAACTCGACAGACAAAGGTAAAGGGAAAGCGACATGACTAGTCCGACCGCCGACCGCGAAATCGTGATCGCCCGCGAATTCGATGCGCCACGCGAACTTGTCTGGCAGGCGCTGACGAATCCAAGACATTTGGTGCAATGGTGGGGGCCGCGCGGCTTTTCCACGACGATCCAGGAGATGGACGTTCGACCCGGCGGTGTATGGACATACGTCATGCACGGCCCTGATGGCACCGACTACCCGAACCACAGCGTGTTCGAGGAGGTGGTGTTTCCCGACCGTATCGTCTTCGTCCATGGCGGCAGAAAGGCCGGGGGTCCGGAGGCGGATTTCACTGCTACATGGAGGTTCGAGAAAGCCGGGGACGGCAAGACCAAGGTGACGATGCGGATGGTCTTCCCCTCGGCGGAGGCGCGCGACGCGGTCGTGAGGGAATACGGCGCGATCGAGGGCGGCAAGCAGACATTCGAACGTTTGGCGGAACATTTGCCGACGATGGGGTTTACGGCTCGAGAGATCGTCATCGAGCGTGTGGTCGATGCGCCGCCAACGCTGGTGTTCCAGTGCTGGACCGATCCGAAACACATGGCTCGCTGGTGGGCACCACACGGGTTCACCAACCCGGTCTGCGAGCTTGACGTTCGGGTCGGCGGGGCGTGGCGCATCGTCATGCGGGGGCCGGACCGAACCGACTATCCGGGCCATGGCGTCTACCAGGAGATCGTGCCGGCCGAGCGCCTGGTGTTCACCAACATCGCGACGGATGCGGCGGGACAGGTGGTGCTGGACGGTCTGACGACCGTTACGTTTGCCGAGGAGAACGGCAAGACTCGAATGACGGTCACCACGGGCGCGACCGCTCGGGTCGATTATGCGCGCGGTTACCTCGAGGGGATGGAAATCGGCTGGACGCAGAGTCTGGAACGTCTCGATGCGGAGGTGGCGGCGTTCAGGGCCGGCGCCTGCTGAACCGGGCGGATCCACCAGTGAGCGGAGCCGATGTTTGTCTTCGGATGAACAGCGGCACCTGATGGAGCACGCTGGGACTGGTGAAAGGTACTCGATCCTACAGCCGCACCACCCACGCCACCACCCCGGCCGCTACCGCCAGCGTCAGCACCGCCCACCGCGGGCTGACCAACCTGGGTGCTGGTGCATCCGCCGGCATCGGCTTCGTCCCGGTCACCATTGGCCGGACCAGATTTTGCCGTTTCAGCACCGCGTAGGCGGTGATCGCCAGCACGTGCAGTACGATCACCGCCTCGATCGCCATGAAATTCAGATAATGGATGTGGCTCAGCCAGTCGCTCTGGTCCTTGCCGACCAGGTGCATCAGCGGCCCCTCAGTGTTGGCGTCGTCGTTGCTGAACAGCCCGGTGCCCGCCTGGATGCCGATCAGAGCCAGCATGAGCAGCACCATCCAGCCGCCGGCGGCGTTATGCCCGACCTCCTGGTCCGGCTCCCGCCGTCTCAGGCGCGCCAGATGCCGCAGCCCTTCCAGCGGGCTTCGGAGGAACCGGGTGAACCGCGCCGTGTCGCTGCCGATGAAGCCCCACACGATGCGGAACAACAGCAGCGTCAGGATCGTGTAGCCAATCCTGACGTGCCACTCCATGTGGTCGAATTCCTGCGTCCCCCAGGCGAAGAAGATCAGCACCACGATCGCCCAATGGAACAGCCGCACCGGCAAATCCCACACCTTCATCCGCTGCATGGACTCATCCTTCAATGACGCATCGCAGCATACCAAGCCCTGCCCCCGTTGCGTCCAGCCGGCGGATACGCTTCTCTCGCACAATCCCAACCGGAGGCCGACGATGCGCGTCAGCGTGATGCAGATGAACCCCGGCGCGAACAAGGCGGAAAACATCGCCCAGGCCCGTCGCCTGATCGAACAGGCGGTCGAACAGGACCGGCCCAACATCGTCAGCCTGCCGGAAGTGTGGGACTCGCTCGGCGGCGACCGGGCAACGCGCACCGCCAACGCGGAAGTATTGCCGGCCAAGGGTTCCAACGAGCCGGGTGGCGAGGCCTATGAGTTCCTCCGCGAAACCGCCCGAGCGGCGAAGGTTCATGTGCATGGGGGATCGATCATCGAGCAGGGGCCGGAGAAACTGTTCAACACCACCGTGGTGTTTAATCCGGACGGCACGGAGCTCGCCCGATACCGCAAGATACATCTGTTCGACATCACAGCACCCGACGGCACCGGCTACCGCGAAAGCAACAGCTACGGCGCCGGCGACGAGGTCGTCACCTACGAGGCCGACGGCGTGACGATCGGTTGTGCGATCTGTTACGATGTCCGGTTCCCCGACCTGTTCTGGAAACTGCGCGAACAGGGTGCCGAGGTCATCTTCCTGCCCAGCGCCTTCACCCTGGCCACCGGGAAAGACCATTGGGAGGCGCTGATCCGCGGCCGAGCGATCGAGACCCAGTGCTGGTTCGCGGCGCCGGCGACCTGGGGGAAGCACCTGGAGGGCAAGGGCGATCCGCGCTTCACCTACGGGCACTCGATGGTGGTCAATCCGTGGGGCCACCTTGTCGCCCAGGTGTCGGACGGCATCGGCTGGACCACCGCGCGAATCGATCAAGAGCTGACCAGGAAGGTGCGCCGCGACATGCCCGTGCTGGAACACAGGAAGCGCGTTTGAGCGACCTTATTTCCGGCCCTCCCATCGCTGAGGACCGCGGGTTCCTCGCCGGCCAGATCGCTTTCATCGCCGCGCCCACCCCGATCGCGGCAGAGGCCCGCGAAGCGCTGATTGCCCGCTATGGCGAGTGCCCGTTGCCGCAGGCCGCCGTCGTGGTCGCCCTGGGCGGCGATGGCTTCATGCTGGAAACGATCCACCAGGTGCTGGCGTTGAATGTCCCGGTTTACGGAATGAACCGGGGTTCGGTGGGCTTCCTGATGAACACCTACAGCGAGGACGACCTGCCTGGCCGGCTGTCGCGCGCGCAGGCGGCGGAACTGCACCCGCTGCGCATGCGCGCCATCACGTCCAGCGGCGCGGTGGAAGAGGCACTCGCGTTCAACGAGGTCAGCCTGCTGCGGCAACTGCGTCAGGCGTCGAAGATCCGTATCCTTGTCGATGGGCGGGTACGGCTGGAAGAATTATCCTGCGACGGCGTGCTGATCTCCACCCCGGCGGGATCGACCGCGTACAACTTGTCGGCGCACGGCCCGATCGTGCCGCTGTCCGCCAACCTGTTGCCGCTGACCCCGATCAGCGCGTTCCGTCCCCGCCGATGGCGCGGCGCGCTGCTGCCGAGCAGTGCGGATGTCGTGTTCGAGGTGCTGGAAACGGACAAACGCCCGACCGCCGCGGTGGCGGATTTCACCGAAGTGCGAGACGTTGTCTCGGTCGCTGTCAACGAAGACCGGTCCGTTACGGTGACAGTGCTGTTCGACCCGGACCAGGGGCTGTCGGAACGGATCATCGCCGAACAATTCACGGTGTGAGCCCCGGGAACCTCGTTCACGATCGCACATCGGGCTTCGGCCGGAATTTGCGCCATTCGCGTCGCAGGAACAGGGAGACCGGCAGCAACAGGGCAGTCCATAGCCAGCCGCCATAGTCAACCCAGCTCTTGAACCAGTCCGCCCATTCGCGCGGCGTCTCCGGCCATCCAACGTCGACCGTGATGGGTTGCCGGAGGGTGTTGACGGTATGCAGGCCCTCCTTTCCGCCGACGTCGATGAATACGTCGAAAGTCAGCGCCAGGTTCTGCTGGCCCTCGAGTTTCGGTGTGATCTGCCATTGCCATGTATTGGCCTCCTCATTGCTGATGAATTGAATCTGCGGCCCGGACGGGGAGATCTCGAAGGCCGATCCGCCCACAAGCGTTGCCTGCATACGCGGGCTTACCCTTAACGGAACGACCCTCACTTTGCCCTCGGCTGTGACGTCCCGCACAAGCTGCTCGCTCGGCACGTTGACGCCGAGGCGTGCTTCAATGGTCTGGGTATGCGCCAAGCGCATGTGGTCAGGTGCGTTGAACGCGACGGCTCCGGCGGGAAGCTTCTTGAGCACACTATCGACAGTCTCGGCCGGTGCGGGAGCAGCCGGAACGGGCGCCGGCAATGGCGAGACAATCGTCGGCGGCGGCGTCGGGCTGGGCGACGCAGGCGTAGGGATGCCCTCCGCCGGTGCGGGCGCCGCGTAATGGGGCGGCGCGTACTGGGGCGGCGCCCCTTCTTCGAGCAATAACACTGCGCTGGACAAACCGAGGACACCCAACAGCGCTGCAGCAACCCAAGCCACTTTCGACCGGACGCGCATGATTGCCCCAACTGTCACTGGTGTGCCGGATCAGAAGTTCGTTGGCTCATGCCGACGGGCTTCAGATCGCTCGGCACACTGAAAAAGGAATCTAGCATCGCGCGTCTGACGTTCGTCACTACAGCGAACTTCAGACTTGGGACACTAGACCGATATGTTACAATAGCCCATCCTTTGCCGCCAATGAAATCGGCAGGGTGCCGATCCAACCGACAACGGAAGTTCCTCCATGCCACCGCACGACCTGATCGCCGACCTGAAGGCCTATGAACCGGAACTCATCGCCATCCGCCAGGACATCCACCGCCACCCCGAGGTCGGGTTCGAGGAAACCCGCACCGCTGCCGTGGTCGCCGAGCGCCTGCGCGCGTGGGGTCTGGACGTTACCGAGGGGATCGCCAAGACCGGCGTGGTCGCGACGCTGAAAGGACACTTGCCGGGCCAACGTGCCATCGGCCTGCGCGCCGATCTGGATGCACTGCACATCCAGGAAGTGACCGGGCGCGACCATGGCTCGATCGTGCCCGGCAAGATGCACGCCTGCGGCCATGACGGCCACACTGCCATGCTGCTGGGTGCCGCGCGCTATCTGGCGGAGCATCGGGACGAGTTCGGCGGCACCGTCACCTTTATCTTCCAGCCGGCCGAGGAAGGCTTGGGCGGCGGGCGCGAGATGGTCGCCGAAGGGCTGTTCGACCGGTTTCCTGTGGACGCCGTCTACGGAATGCACAACATGCCCGGTATACCGGCGGGCGAGTTCCGGACTCGCACCGGCGCCTTTCTCGCGGCCAGCGACACCTGGACCGTCGTGTTCAAGGGCACCGGCGGGCATGGCGGCGCCGGCGCGCACCTGGCGACCGACGCCACTCTGCCGCTGGCGCATTTCATCATGGCGCTGCAGACGGTCGTCAGCCGCAATGTTGCCGCGGCGGACACGGCGGTCATCAGCGTCGGGTCCATCGCCGGCGGTAGCGCCGAATCGTCCAACATCATGCCCGCGCGGGTGACGATCTCCGGGACCGCTCGGTCCTACAAGCCGAAGGTGCGCGACCTAATGGAAAAGCGGCTGACCGAACTCGCCCATGCGCAGGCAGCTGCGTTTGATTGTACTGCCGAGGTGGTTTATGAGCGGCGCTATCCGCCGTTGATCACCCATGCCGAACCGACCGCCATTTCCGTGACCGCCGCCTCGGCCCTTGTCGGCGCCGACAAGGTCGAAACCGATTGCCCGCCGTTCACCGGATCGGAAGATTTCTCCTTCATGCTGCAGACCCGTCCGGGCGGCTTCATCATGATCGGCAACGGGACCGCGCCGGACGGATCGGTGCATCACGTTCACACCCCGGACTACGACTTCAACGATCAAATCCTGACCCTGGGTTCGGCATACTGGATCCAGCTGGTGCGGACGGAATTAGGGGCTGGATAGCTCAGGCGCTGGCCGAAACGTTCCGGCGCCTGAGGATCCGGCCGAACTACACCGTTTGCAGGATCATCTCTGCCGGCATCTCCGGCGTGACCTGCCGGCGCCAGTCCGCGCCAGCCGGCAGAACTTCCTCGTGCGCATATAGCGAATAATAGCTCGCGCCGGTGCCGTCCGGTGTGCCCCCGGCTTCGACCGTCTTCACCACCTGACGCAGCAGTTTGCGAGCCTGGATAATCGCCTTGTCAGCCGGTCCAAGATGTTCCTTCGACCGATCCACGACGCGTCCCATGCTTTCCTGTATCGCCCGATCCTGCACGTTGATCCCGTCGATGCCGGTATAACTTTCGTTACGCTGCACCCCGCGATCGAGCAGGTAGTTGTTGGTGCGGTTGGCGTGGGAGCGGAACGTATCCGGGTCGACGTGCACCGGACCATTACCCAGCCCACGCTCCAGCCGGTCGGTATCGGTCAGAGGTTCGCGCGGACTGTAGGCCCAGTTGTAGACCATCGTCGTTTCATTATCGATTGGCACCCAGGAATGCCCGGCGATGAGCGGCACGCCGCTCTCGGACCGCGACGGCCGGATCTGGTGGAACGGCAATACGAAGTGATAGGTGCGGATATGCATCTCCGCGTCGCCCAGCGGCCGGATGCCGGCGTATTGGTAGCCATAGTTGGTGATGTCGACTACGAGTTTGGGCGCCTTGCCACGGACGAACGGGTTGGACGGCTTGAACCCGCCACGGGTGGAGGTCTCGCTCAACAGCCGGTGCATGATCGGGGCGTGTGAGGTGTCGATGCCGCCCTCGAGACCCTGCAGCCAATTGCAGTCCTGGATCACTTTCGTTACGTGCACGTGGGTTTCGGGCGCCGTGGTCCAGGCGAACTTCGGCAATGGCGGCATGTGCTCCACCGGCCCGAGGTAAGCCCAGATGATGCCGCCCAGTTCACAGGTCGGGTACGCGGTCAGCCGCACCTTGTGCCTGAAATCGTTTTCCTCCGGCTCGTTCATCATGTCGAGGCAGGCGCCGGCGACGTCGAACTTCCAGCCGTGATAGACGCAGCGCAAACCGCACTCCTCGTTCCTTCCGAAGAACAGAGAGGCGCGCCGGTGCGGGCAGTATTCATCGACCAGGCCAACCCGCCCGGCACTGTCGCGGAATGCCAGCAGGTCTTCCCCCAACAGCCGCACGCGCGCCGGGGCACCGTCCGGATCGGCGATCTCGCGCGCCAGCAGGGCCGGGATCCAGTACCGCCGCATCGCATTGCCCATGGCTGTGCCGGGGGTGACCCGGGTTAACAATTCGTTCTCCTCGCGTGAAAGCATGGCCTGATCCTCCTGTTACCATTGGCGGATGGGCACGGCTTCGCGCACCCGAAGCGAGGCGATCCTAATACCATCGGCCAGCCGGCGGAAAGTCTTGCCAGTCGCCGCGACGGCAATGAACCGGCAACGCAGCGCCCAGCCACCACTTTCCGGGTCAACGATGGCTGGGATGGCGATTGCCGCGGCCGGGTATCACCGGCCTCAGTCCTCCAGTTTAAAACCGGCCTTGAGTGTCACCTGATAGGAATCCACATCGCCACCTTTGATGTGGCCGCGGATCTCCGTAACTTCGAACCAACCCAGGTGACGCAGTGTGGAGCCGGCCTTGGCGACGGCCCCCTTTATTGCCTTGCTGATACTCTCATTGGACGTTCCGACAAGCTCGACAACTTTGAATACATCCTCGGACATGTTGCTTCTCCGATCCATTCGTTTTCGTTGAAGTCACCACCGTCCCGAGCCGGGCGTCCCGAGCCGGGCGTGCCGAGCCGGGCGTGCCGAGCCGGGCCAATTCCGGTGGTGGGGGATGCTAGACGAATTGGCGTCATCTTGAACAGGCATCGGCATTTCACTTGTACCGGCTGTATCGAGGATATCCACTTCATGGCGACCGTTCGCACGGCGACAGCCCCTGCCCTGGTCTGCCAAGCCCGCGACCTTGATCCAGCCGCCCTTCCGGCCATACTGCCAACCAGCCCGTCAGAAGGACCGTCCAGATGAGTACACCCCTGCCGACCGCGAAGCCCGAGGAAGTCGGCCTCAGCCAGGTTGCACTCGACCGCTTGTCCACGGCCCTGAACGACCGGATCGCCAGCGGCCACATTCCCGGCGCGGTCGCTTTGGTCGCCCGCCACGGCAAGGTCGCCTACCATCAAAGCTTCGGCCGCCTCGACCCGGCCCGCGACACGCCCATGGCCACCGATGCGATCTTCCGCATCTACTCCATGACCAAGGCAATCGTATCGGTCGCCGTCATGATGCTGTGGGAGGAAGGCCGGATCCTGCTGAGCGACCCGATCAGCAAATACCTTCCAGCGTTCGCCAACACCCAGGTCGGCGTCGTCTCCGGCGACAGCTATACGCTGGCCGCCACGAAAAACCCGATTACCGTCCAGGACCTGCTGCGTCACACCTCTGGCCTGACCTACGAATTCCGCGGCGAAACCCCGGTCCACAAAGCCTATGCCGAGGCCCGCATCGCCCGCCTGAAGCAGACCAACGCCGACCAGGTCGACGAGTTGGGCGGCCTGCCGCTGCTGCACCAACCCGGTACGAAATGGGAATACAGCCGCTCCACCGACGTTCTCGGCCGGCTGGTGGAGGTCATTTCCGGGCAAACCCTTGGCACTTTCCTTTCTGAACGCATCCTGACCCCCCTCGGCATGACCGACAGCGGCTTCGCAGTCCCCGAGGCCGACCAGTCCCGCATCGCCGAACCCTTCGCCAAGGACCCGGAAAACGGCACCGACGTGGCCCTGCTGGACATCCGCCGGCCGGCGATGTTCGAGTCCGGCGGCGGCGGCATGGTCGCCACCACGATGGACTACGCCCGCTTCCTCGGCATGCTTCTGGGCAACGGCCGCCTCGGCACTACCCGCCTGCTTGGACGCAAAACCGTCGAGTTGATGACGTCCGACCACTTGGGCACCATCAGCGGTTCAGCGGACCTGCTGCCGCCGGGGCACGGCTTCGGCCTTGGCTTCGCGGTGCGCACCCAGCCGGGGATGGCGCCGTTCCCAGGCTCCGTCGGTAACTACTATTGGAGCGGCGCGGCCGGCACCAGTTTCTGGGTAGATCCCGCCGAACGTCTTTACGCCGTGCTGATGATCCAGGCGCCAATCCAGCGGGAGCACTATCGGCTACTGTTCCGCGACATGGTCTACGCGGCGGTCGCCGACTGAGTGGCGACAGCATGGAGCTTCTGCCCGTTCACAAGATCGTGGTCACCGACCTCCGGACCGCCAGCTGCACGCCCCCTCTAAAGGTTTGAGTCCCGCGAGCGACTGCCCCTGCCCCCGCGGGCACACCGACCAACGGCACCGGACAGAACGTCCGGTATCGCGGTTCGCCCTTGGCCGGTACAAAGACGCCGCGAATCGAGGCTACCCCGCTACAACACCGCGGCCCCCACCACCCCACCGGAGATGCTCCATGAAACAATGGACCCTTGCCTGCCTTCTCTGCGCTGCCTTGCTCACCGCCTGCTCCTCATCCGACGACTCGAAGAACGCGAATGGATCAGGTGGTGCCGGTGCCATGGGCGCTGACGGCGCGGGAGGCTTGGGGGCTGGCGGGGGGGCTGGCGGCGCAGGTGGCACCGGCCACGGCGCACCGGGCAGCCAGGAAGACCTGACCCAGTCGGCCGGTGACCGCATCTTCTATGATACCGACCGCAATACCCTCAATCCGCAGGCGACCGCGACGCTGGATCGCCAGTCCGCCTGGCTGCAGCAATATCCGCAGGTCAACGTCTGGGTCGCCGGCAACTGCGACGAACGCGGCACGGAAGAATACAATCTGGCACTCGGCCAACGGCGCGCCGCCGCCGATCGCGACTATCTCGTCGCCCATGGTATTCAGCGCAGCCGCATCGAGACGATCAGCTACGGCAAGTCGCGGCCGATCGACTCCTCCTCAACGCCTGAGGCCTGGGCGCAAAATCGCAACGCGATCACCTCGGTGCGTTGATCTTCACCCACCCGGTGCGCGGAACGCCCGCGCACCGGCGCCGCTGATCTTTCACGCTTTCAACCACAAAATCGCGCGGAATTCGCACTCGGCGTTAACCATCTGATAACCCATTGCAACCCATGATCCGATCTTCCACCGCGGGGATCGTTCATGCTTCGGGTTGTCGGATGCGTCACGCAGGATCACAACCTGGGGCTTGTCGCCCTGGCCTGCCTGGTATGCGTATTGGCTACCAACACCAGTCTACGCCTGCTCGTTCCTCGCGGCGACGGCAGCCGGCGGAATAGCGCGATCCGCACGGGAGCAGCCATTCTGGCGTTCAGCACCGGCGTCTGGACGACCCATTTCGTCAGCATGTTGGCATACCAGCCGGGTGTGCCGGTCAGCTTCGACGTGCCGCTCTGCGTCCTGTCCCTCGTCATCGCGATCGTCGGCACCGCGGTCGCCTTCACAATCCAGCCACGCGAACGCGGCGCCAACGGGTCGATCATCGCCAGCGGGCTTACCCTGGCCGCGGGAATCGGCGCCATGCATTTCGTCGGCATGCGTTCCATGCAGGTGCCAGGGGTGATCCACTACGCTGCAGATCTCGTTATCGCCTCTCTGGCCGCGGGAGCCCTGTGCTCGATCGCAGCGATGTGGCTTTTGACACGCCGAACCGTCGGATGGGCTTCGGTATTCCTGACATTGGCGGTCGCATTCACCCATTTCATCGCCATGGGATCGCTGACGCTGGACCTGGTGGGCGGAATCAACGTCCCGTCGTTCGGCATTCCCAAGCCGGAGTTGGTTATGGCCGCCGCCGGGGCGTGCTTCCTGATCCTGACCCTGGCCCTTACCGCTTCCATCCTCGATCAGCACTTAACCGACCGTCTTACGAAGGAGGCGCGTCGGTTTCGTGCGCTGGCCGATGCAACCTTCGAAGGCCTGATCTTCGAGCGAGACGGGCGGATCGTCGATGCCAACCGCGCCATGTGCGAACTCGCGGGAACCGACGCCGCATCGCTTATCGGCCGCTCGTTGTCGGACCTGATCCCGGGAATCGAATTGCCGCAAACTGAGCGGGGAAGGCCAGTCGAGCAGACTGTGCGTTTGCCGGATGGCCAGACCCTGCCTGTGGAAATACTATGGCGAAGCGGTCCCGACCGTGGCGAGCGTGTGGTTGCCGTCCGTGACATTTCTCGCGAGAAGGCCGCCGAGGGGCAGATCGAGCGGATGGTACGGTTCGATCCGCTGACCGGCCTGGCGAACCGCGAGCTGCTCGAGCAACAGTTGCAACGCGCGCTTGCCCTGTCCGATCGGACGACGATTGGTCTGGCGCTGCTGTATGTCGATCTGGACCGGTTCGAAAGCGTCAGCGAAACCCTGGGCCACCACGTCGCGGAGCAGATCCTGGTCCAGACCGCGCGCCGGCTGGAGAACACCGTGCGGGAAGTCGACACCGTCGCCCGGGTCGGCCGCGATCAGTTCATCATCATCCAGACGCTGACTGAACAGGCAGTCGATGCGGCGGCGCTCCCCGACCGGATCATCGCCGAAATGGCACTCCCCTTCACGATCGATGACCAGCCGATCGTCGTCACCGCGAGCATCGGTGTCGCGCTGTATCCCGCGGACGGAACCCTGGCGCAGGAGCTGATCAAGAACGCCGTGCTGGCGGTGCGCCAGGCAAAGAATGATGGGCGGGGCCGGTGGCGCTATTTCGAGCCCGGCATGGACCTTCTGCTGCGGGCGAAGCGGTCGCTGGAGCACGATCTGCGCATGGCGTTGAAAGAAAAGCAGTTCAGCCTGAACTATCAGCCCTTCGTCGACACCGAGACACTCCAGGTCATCGGCTACGAAGCGCTGCTGCGGTGGGATCACCCGGAGCGCGGGCGCACGTCTCCGGGTGATTTCATTCCTCTTGCCGAGGAAACCGGCATGATCGTGCCGATCGGAAGCTGGGTGCTGACCACCGCCTGCGCCGAAGCCATGTCCTGGGACCAGCCGCTGATCATCTCGGTAAACCTGTCACCGGCGCAGTTCCTCCAGCCCGGGATCGTCAGCACCGTGGCCGACGTGTTGCGTCAGACCGGCCTGCCGCCTGGCCGGCTGGAACTCGAGATCACCGAGGGCACGCTGATGGACGACACGCAGAACGCGTTGCGCATCCTCACGTCGCTCAAGGCGATCGGAGTCAAGATCGCGATGGACGACTTTGGGACCGGCTATTCCAGCCTGAGCTATCTGCGGAAATTCCCGTTTGACAAGATCAAGATAGACCGCAGCTTCATCAACGATGTCGTGGACGACTCCGAGGCGGAGACCATCGTCGAGGCGATCGTCGCCATGAGCCGCAGCCTGCGATTGAACGTCACGGCGGAGGGTGTGGAGACCAAGCAACAGCTGTCGATGCTGCGGGCACTCGGTTGCAATTTCGTTCAAGGCTATCTGCTCGGACGACCGCGCCCCGCCGCTCAACTCGACCTGCATTCCGCCAAGACCCGATGGCACGTGATCGACCATGCGGGCTCGCGTCCCGTGGCCTCACCCGCGGCACGGTCGGCATGACCGATGTGGGGTTCGCCAGCTACGCCGAACTGCGGCTTCAGCCGGACTGTTCCAGTCAGGCTGATGTTGCTCTAGGTAAGCTTGCGCTTCCACAGGTCGAATATGTCGGTCCACGTCTGTTCGGCCGCTTCGGCGTTGTAGACCGCCCGTTCGGCGAAGCAGAAACCGTGATGCGTGCCGTCGAATACCTTCACGGTGTTGGCAACGTCGATTTTCGCCAGGCTCGCCCGCAGTTCCGGGATCACGTGCGCCGGAACCGATTGGTCATGTTCCGCGAACGCGTAGTACAGCTCACCGGTCACCAGTGGCAACAAAAGATGGGACGAATCCGGTTTTTCTGTAACGATATTGACACCATACAGGGACGCCGCCGCCTTGATACGATGCGGAAACCTGGCCGCCACAGTGGTGATATAGCACCCGCTCATGCAATGACCGACGCAACCGATCGGACCCGATCCCGCTTTGTCATTCGCGTCGAACCAGGCAATCATCGCCGCGGTATCGTCGGTGACCAGGGCGTTGGTGATGCTGTTCATCGAGGCCCTGATCACGCCGGACATCGCATCGTCACGCCGCGGAATGTCGAAGCGAACCGAGCCCAGTCTGTAGTACATATCGGGGAGCAGGCAGAAATAACCCTGTTTGGCGATCCGGCGCGCCATATTGCGAAGTTCCTCGCGGGTTCCAGGCGCATCCATGTAGAAAATAACCGGCGGAAAGGGCCCCGCCCCATCTGGACACGCCGCGAATGCGGGCATCCGGCCGTGCTTGGTGGTAACGACCACATCTTGTTCCAACATCTTCCCGATCTCCCGAACCATCCGCCAGACGCGCTACTGTCATGCGGTTGCCACGGATTTGCAAGCCGATGCCAAGCAGTGGTAATGTAAGGTTCCAAGGGGCAGTGCCAAAAATGAAAAGCCAATGCGCAGCGCGGCGCTGATCGACAGTGTCCTGGCCGCGGCCGTCAGCGGCGAAAAGATCGCCGGACTCGTTGCCGCGGCTGCTGACAAGGACGGTCAGGTCTACGAAGCCGCATTCGGTCGGCGCAACGTGTCGTTACCCCAGCGCATGACGACCGACTCGGTATTCCGCATCGCCTCCATGACCAAGGCGATCACCGCCGCGGCCGCGATGCAGATGGTCGAGCAAGGGAAGCTTTCGCTGGACCAGCCGGCCAAGAAGGTCCTGCCTTTCCTCGCCGAAACCAAGGTCCTGCTTGGCTTCGACGCCAACGGCATTCCGATCATGCGCGCGCCGCGTACCCAAATCACCCTGCGCAACCTGCTGACCCATACCGCCGGGTTCGTCTACGACACGTGGAATGAGGAGATGAACCGGTACGCCAAGATGACCGATCTCCCCGCCACCCGCACCGGCAAGCTCGCCGCCCTGACCGCGCCGCTCAACTTCGATCCCGGGGAGCGTTGGGAATACGGCATCAACATCGACATTGCCGGACGGATGGTGGAGGTCGCCAGCGGCCTGGACCTCGAAACCTATATGCAGCGGCATATCTTCGAGCCACTCGGCATGCCCGATACCAGTTTCATCCAGCGACCGGAGTGGGACAGCCGGTTGACCACCGTGCATGCCCGCCAGGCGGACGGCTCACTGCAGGCGGTCGCCCCGCCGGCCGCCGCCCCGACGGAGCGGGAGTTCTACCCCGGAGGCGGCGGCCTGTTCTCCACCGCGTCCGATTACCTGCGCTTCCTGCGGGCGCTGATGAATGACGGGGTGTTGGGCGGCAATCGCATCCTGAAACCCGACACCGTGGCACTGATGGGCCAAAACCACATGGGCGCGCTGGACGTCCAGCCACTGCCAACGCAGATCCCGCATTTGTCCAATCCGGTCGAGCTGTTTCCGGGCATGTCGAAGAAGTGGGGTCTGAGTTTCCTGATCAACACCGAACCGGGACCCGCCGGGCGCGCCGCCGGCAGCCTGGCCTGGGCGGGGTTGAACAACACTTATTACTGGCTGGACCCGACAAGGAAGGTCGCCGGCGTGCTGATGACGCAGATTTTGCCTTTTGCCGACCCAGCCGTGCTGCAGGCACTCGATTCGTTCGAATGCGCGGTCTACAAGTCGAACGGGTAGCTTTTGCCATCAAATGGCGCCAACCCAGGTGAGAAGTGGTCAAAGCTCGCTGCCTGGTATCCAATTGACAACCGGCCGCCCAGTCCCTACCCCGCCGCCTCCCCTGAAGATCGAGTTCTCCACAAATGTCCCGCCGCAAGCCTCGCGGCCGCCCGCTCGACGGGTGGCTGATTATCGACAAGCCGGCCGGAATGACCAGCACCGACGTCGTCAACCGCGTTAAGCGGCTGTTCGACGCACAGAAGGCCGGCCACGGCGGAACCCTGGACCCATTGGCGACCGGCCTGTTGCCCGTGGCCTTCGGAGCTGCCACCAAGACCGTGCCCTATGTCATGGACGGCACCAAGCTGTACCGCTTCACCCTGAAATTCGGGGAGGCGCGGGACACCGACGACGCCGACGGCCAGGTGACGGAGACCAGTGACGTGCGGCCCGACGATTCCGCGATCGAGGCCGCCTTGCCCGGCTTCCGTGGCGCCATCATGCAGATTCCGCCGATTTTTTCCGCCATCAAGATTGCTGGCGAACGAGCCTACGATATGGCCCGCGAAGGCCGTGCTCCGGTGCTGGAACCACGCCCGGCGCGGGTGGACCGGTTCGAGTTGATCGAACGCCCCGACGCGGACACCGCGATCTTCGAGGTCGCCTCCGGCAAGGGCGTCTACATGCGCAGCCTGGCCCGCGATCTGGCTCGTGCCTGCGGCACTGTCGGGCACATCGCCGCCTTGCGCCGCCTGCGAGTCGGCCCGTTCCTGGAGCATCACGCGATTCCGCTGGACAAATTGCGCGAACCGGAGGATACCGCGCCCGCTTCCCCGGACCTGCTGCTTCCGGTCGTGACCGCGCTGGCCGACATCCCGGCGCTGGCCTTGACCGAACAGGAGGCCGCCGACCTCAAACATGGCCAGGCAATCAGCCTGGTCGCGTTGATGGGCCGGATTCCGGCAACGGCCGATCCCAACGGCGGATTGGCCAGAGCCATGGCGGGGGGCCGCGTGATCGGGTTGTGCCGTCTCGAGGATGGCATGCTGAAGCCCGAACGGGTTCTTTGAGCCCGTGCGCGTCGTCAAAAACCCTTACTCAGGAGTTGCCTGATGTCGCTATCGGCGGAGCGTCGTACGACGCTCATTGGTGAATATAAGACGGGTGAGGCCGACACCGGCAGCCCGGAAGTTCAGGTTGCCTTGCTGTCCGAACGAATCGGCACCCTGACCGAACATCTGAAGATCCACGCGAAGGATTTCCACTCGCGCCGCGGGCTTCTGATGCTGGTGGGACGGCGCCGCCGTCTGCTGGATTACCTGAAAAGGAAGGACCAGAGCCGCTATCAGACGCTAATCGGGCGGCTGAGCCTGCGCCGGTAGGCCAGGCGTGTGTGGCCCCCTGATGACCGAGACGGCCCCGGCCATGACTAAACAGGGCGCGGGGTATCAGGTGATATCTATAGATAAAGCTGGTCAGCGGCTGGAATGATCCCTATTTCCACCGCGTCGACTGAAAAGAAGACCTGAGCGGGGGCAGGCAGTCCCCCCGGCACCACTGCGACAGGTGGTGGACAGAAAGATCGCCGATCCGGCACGCCCCGAAAGGCGCGGGACAAGCGACGGCGTTTCCGGCCACATGGCCGCGGCTGCGATCCTTTCAATGGCACGCAGCACGCGCTCCGTGTTACCCGAGACGCCGCCACCCCGCACGGCAGGGACTGGCCGAGAACGCTGTCTTTTGTCCGCCGATGCCGCGCATCTAAAGGACAACTGAATGTTCAATTACTTCCGCAAGGAACTCGACTGGGGCGGCCGCAAGCTGGTCCTGGAAACCGGTAAGATCGCCCGTCAGGCCGACGGGGCCGTCATGGTATCGTACGGCGAGACCATCGTGCTGTGCACCGCCGTCGGCGTGAGGAGCGCCAAACCAGGCCAGGATTTCTTCCCACTCACAGTCAACTACCAGGAAAAGGCGTTCGCCGCCGGCAAAATCCCGGGTGGCTTCTTCAAGCGCGAAGGCCGGCCGAGCGAGGCCGAGGTGCTGAAAAGCCGCCTGATCGACCGCCCGATCCGCCCGCTGTTCCCGGAAGGTTTTCGGAATGAGGTCCAGATCGTCGCCACGGTCCTGAGCTACGACAACGAGAACGACCCCGATATCGTGGCGATGGTCGGCTGCTCCGCCGCGCTGACGCTGTCCGGCATTCCGTTCTTCGGCCCGATCGCCGCAGCGCGCGTCGGCTATCAGGATGGCCAGTACATCCTGAACCCGACCCGTGGCCAGATGGCGACCAGCGAGCTCGAACTCGTCCTGGCCGGCACCGCCGAGGGCGTGCTGATGGTCGAATCCGAGGCCCAGGAACTCTCGGAAGAGGTCATGCTGGGTGCGGTCACTTTCGGGCACGCTGCTTTCCAGCCGGTGATCAATGCGATCATCGAACTCGCCGAACATGCCGCCAAGGAACCCTGGCCGCTGCCTGAGAAGACCGACGAGCAGAAGGCCCTGGCCGCTCGGGTGGACGCCCTCGGTCGTGCCGCAATCGCCGAAGCATATCAGGAGAAGGTCAAGCAGGCCCGCTACGAGAAAGTCGGCGCCGCGAAGAAGGCCGTCGCCGCTGCGCTGGCCGCCGAGGACCTGGATCCGGAGAAGGCCAAGGGCCTGCTCCACGACCTGGAAGCCGACGTCGTTCGCAACGCCATCCTCGACACCGGCATCCGCATCGACGGCCGCGACACCCGCACCGTCCGCCCGATCATCGCCGAGGTCGGCATCCTGCCGCGTGCGCATGGTTCGGCCCTGTTCACGCGCGGTGAAACGCAGGCTTTCTGCGTCGCCACCCTGGGCACCGGCCAGGACGAGCAGGTCGTCGACGCCCTGCTGGGCGAGTACCGCGAGCATTTCATGCTGCACTACAACTTCCCTCCATACTCGGTGGGCGAAGCCGGCCGCATGGGATCGCCCGGCCGCCGCGAGGTCGGGCATGGCAAGCTGGCATGGCGCGCCGTCCACCCGCTGCTGCCGTCTAAAGACAAGTTCCCGTACACCATGCGTGTTGTGTCGGAGATCACGGAATCCAACGGCTCGTCCTCGATGGCGACCGTCTGTGGGACCTCGCTGGCGCTGATGGATGCCGGCGTGCCGCTGAAGCGACCGGTGGCGGGCATCGCGATGGGGCTGATCAAGGAGGACCGCGGGTTCGCGGTGCTGTCCGACATCCTGGGTGACGAAGACCACCTGGGCGACATGGACTTCAAGGTGGCCGGCACGGAGACAGGCGTCACCAGCCTGCAGATGGACATCAAGATCACTTCCATCACTTTCGACATCATGAAGACCGCGCTGGAGCAGGCGAAGGATGGCCGGCTGCACATCCTGGGCGAGATGGCCAAGGCGCTGACCGATGCGCGCGGCGACGTCGCCACCACGGCGCCCAGGATCACCATCATCAGCGTCCCGAAGGAGAAGATCCGGGAAATCATCGGCACCGGCGGCAAGGTCATCCGGGAGATCGTCGAGCAGACCAAGTGCAAGATCGACATCGACGACGATGGCACGATCAAGATCGCGGCGACCGATACCGAACAGGCGCAGAAAGCGATCGACTGGATCCGCGGCATCGTGGCGGAGCCGGAGATCGGCGTGATCTACAACGGGAAAGTGGTCAAAACCGCGGATTTCGGCGCCTTCGTGAATTTCCTCGGGTCCAAGGACGGGCTGGTCCACATCAGTGAACTGACCCAAGGCCGTGTCGGCAAGACCACCGACGTCGTCAACCAGGGCGACGCGGTGAAAGTCAAGGTCATTGGCTTCGATGAGCGCGGCAAGGTGAAGCTGTCGATGCGGGTGGTCGATCAGGCGACCGGGGCCGACATCACCGAACAGGTCGGCGCCAAACCGAGCCGGGGCCCGGAGCGCGGTGATCGTCCGGAGCGCGGCGAACGCCGGGATCGCTTCGACCGCTCATCCTCACCCGAAAACGAGCAGCAGCCGGTGGTCGGCGACTGAACCAGACGACAATCTGGTCTGTGATAACACGGAAAAGCTTGCATCCTTCAGCGGGCGGCTTATCGATTCGCCGATAGGCCGCCTTTGAGGGGGCATGATAAACACGGGGTCACAGGGACCTCATAGGCTCTCCATGGGTTGGGCTTTCGAGGGACATGCGGCGATGCGACCAATCAACGCGATACGGATGGGCGGAGTTGACGTCCTTCCCCTGGTGGAGGGCGGCAAGGGCGTCTCCATCTCGAACGGACTTTCCGCCGGAAACTGGGCGCTGGCCGGCGGCGTCGGGACGTTCAGCGCGGT
>JAQGHW010000889.1 GCA_028291505.1 Rhodopila sp.
CACCAGGCCGAACGCGCCCGCCTGCGCCCGGTGCTGCACGAACTGCGGGCAACGCCGGCGACAGTGCATTGGGGCTATTTCGACGCCGCACTCGCCCCCGTGATCACCGTCGCGAACGGGGACATCGTGCGGGTGGAGGCGCTGACCCATCATGCCGGCGACGCTCCCGAACTGATGATGGACCAGGGAATCACTGATATTTTCACCGCGATCCCGCCGGAGGACCGCAATCCGGGCGTCCACCTCATGACCGGGCCGATCTACGTGGAGGGCGCACGGCCCGGCGACGTGCTGGAGGTGCGCTATCTTCAGATGACGCCGCGGCTTCGTTACGGCTCCAATCTCGCTGCGCATTGGGGTCATCTCTACAAAGAGTTCGGTGAGAAAGAGCGGGTCACGATCTACCGGCTGGATGAGGCAAGCCAGACAGCGGCGGCGGTATTCGCCTACGATTTCCCCGGCAAGTACACCGTGCCCGGCACCATCACGCAGGAGCGTGACTGCTGCCGGCAGCCCGCGCTGCAAGGCATCCGGGTTCCGGTTCGCCCGCATCTCGGAACGGCAGGGGTCGCTCCCGATGCCATGGGCCGGGTCAGCACCGTCCCGCCCGGCAGTCACGGCGGGAATATCGACAACTGGCGGATCGGCGCCGGGGCAACGATGTTCTACCCCGTGCAGGTCGACGGCGCCCTGTTCTCGGTCGGCGACCCACACATTTCTCAAGGCGACGGAGAAATCAGCGGCACAGCGATCGAGGCCTCGCTCGACGTGACGTTCCAGCTCTTTCTCCGCCGTGATTTCAGCTTTCCATCGCCACTGCTGCAGACGCCGGAATGCTGGATGACGCACGGGTTCGACGAAGATCTCAATCAGGCGATGCGCAACGCCAGCCTCGAGATGCTGCGGCTGTTGACCGAACATCGCGGGCTCAGCCGCGACGATGCGTATTCGCTGATGAGCGTCGCCGCCGATTTCGCCGTGACCCAGGTGGTGGACGGGCGACAGGGCGTGCACGCGCGTATCTGCCGAGCGGTATTCCCACCGGATTAGAGGGGTGGTCCGGCGCTCAACTCATGCGTCGGACCTCCCGCAGCCTGACCCAGACCGAGGCGGGGCAGGTGTTCTACGAATCGGCCGTTCGTCTCGTCGGCGATCTTCCGTCAATCATCTTCGCCGCGGACCCCGGTCTGGCGATCCGCTGAAGCAATGGCGTAGAAAGGTCATGACCATGCGTGCACTGGCGACGAAGGAGGACCAGCGATGATGTTCCCGGTCACAGAACATGTTGTACGAACCGAACGCCACACCACCTTCTATCTAAGCTGCGGCGCCTCCGACGCGACGCCACTGATATTCGTCCATGGCTGGCCGGAGCTGGCGATCAGTTGGCGCCATCAACTGCCGGTCTTCGCCGCGTTGGGCTTTCGCTGCATCGCGCCCGACATGCGCGGCTATGGCCGCTCCAGCGTCTACACCCGGCATGAGGACTATGCGCTGGAGCATACCGTTCGCGACATGATCGAACTGCTGAACGCGGCCGGCGGCGACAAAGCGGTCTGGATCGGCCATGACTGGGGCAGCCCCGTCGTTTGGAGCCTGGGCAGCCACCACCCGGAGCGCTGTTTTGGGATTGCGAACCTCTGTGTTCCCTACATCCCCGCGGGCTTCGCGCCGGTGAATGTGATCCCGCTGGTGAATCGCTCGATTTATCCGGAAGCCGAGTTCCCAGCCGGCCAATGGGAATATCAACTGTTCTACCAGGAGAGTTTCGACAAGGCCGTATCAGCGTTCGAGGCGAGCGTCCCCTGCACCGTCAAGGCACTGTTCCGCAAAGGCAATCCCGCCGGCAGAGGTCAGCCATCCCGGACTGCCCTGGTCCGCCGAGAGGGCGGCTGGTTTGGCGGTGCCGGCCAGGCGCCCTCAGTGCCAAGGGACGCCGACGTGTTGTCGGAGGCCGATCAGAGTAGCTATGTCGCATCGCTGGAGCGCAACGGATTCTTCGGGCCCGACGCCTGGTACATGAACCATACGCGCAACATCGCGTATGCGGAACATGCCACGAACCATGGACGGATCTCGATGCCAGTGCTGTTCCTGCACGGCGCGTATGACTACACCTGTGAGACGATCGACTCACGCCTCGCTGAACCGATGCGCGAATATTGCGCTGACCTTACCGAGGTCGTTGTCCAATCGGGGCATTGGATGGCGCAGGAGAACCCCGCCGCCGTCAACGCCGCCTTGGCACGCTTCCTGGCGGCGAAGTTGCCCTCTGCGTGGCGTAACGGTTCCGCGGGCCCGAGCACGCCCGGATGACGGAAACACAATCGGTGAGCCAGCGTGCCGCAGCTATCCCACGACCGGTTGCCTCGCCGGGTCGCGGATGACAAAGACCGGCCGCGCCTTTGCCTCAGCGCGTCCGGTCATGCTCAAATCCGCCACGGAGACTGAAGCCATGCCGAATCAGGCCAAGCGACGCATACGGATTGGTGTAGGCGGATGGACCTACGAGCCCTGGCGCGGCACGTTCTATCCCGACGGCCTCGTGCAGAAGCGGGAACTGGAGTTTGCCAGTCGCAAACTGACGTCGATCGAGATCAACGGCACTTATTACGGATCGCAGAAACCGGAGAGTTTCGCGAAGTGGCACGATGAGACCCCGGACGATTTCGTCTTTTCGCTGAAGGGCCCCCGCTTCACCACCAACCGGCGGGTTCTTGCCGATGCGGAAGAGTCGATCCAGCGCTTCTTCGCCAGTGGCGTAATGAACCTCCGCGACAAGCTGGGTCCCATCAACTGGCAGTTCATGCCAACCAAGAAATTCGATCCAGTGGATTTCGAAAACTTTCTCAAGCTGCTGCCGAAAAGCGTCGAGGGGAGGGTGGTTCGTCACGCCGTCGAGGTGCGCCACGACAGCTTTCGAACGCCGGACTTCATCGCGCTCGCCCGAAACTATGGCGTTGCAATCGTTGTCGCCGCCGACTCGGAGTACCCCCAGATCGGCGACATCACCGCACCTTTCGTCTTTGCCCGCATCATGGGCACAACCGAAGCTGAAAAGGCCGGCTATTCCGACGCTGCCCTCGATCAGTGGACGCAACGCGCCCGCATTTGGCGATCGGGTAAGTCACCCGATGGGATCCGGACCGTTGGTGCGCAGCCCAAGGACGGGCACGATCTGGATGTTTTCCTCTACGTCATCAGCGGATTCAAGGTTCGCAATCCCCTGGCCGCGATGGCCATGATAGAGCGACTTGACGCGTGACAGGTTCAGGTTGAAGCGCCTCACCCGCCTCAACCCGCCCGCTGCTCTCAGTGCAGTTTTGGCGACTTCAGGAAACTCGCCCGATCCGCCGACCGAACCGAGACCCGCTTGGGCGAACCGTCACGTTCGATCCGCAACCGCACCTCGGCGCCGGCGCTGCCCGATGACCAGACGCGCCGCCATAGCCCGGCCAGGTCGGGAATTTCCTCGTCGTTCACCGTCAGGATCTTGTCGCCGGCCCGCACCCCCGCCTGTTCGGCGGGACCGTTATCGGCCAGACCACCCACAACCAAGGTTTCGTCCGCCTCGGTCGCATACATACCAAGCCAGGGGCGGGCCGGTCGGTTCACCCGGCCATAGCTGAGAAGGTCTTCCATGATCGGGGCCAGCAGGCCGATCGGTACAACCATGTTCATGTCCAGGCGCCTGCCCTTGCCGTCGCCCTGCTGCAGGATCAGCGAACCGATCCCCATCAGCTTGCCATCGGTGCCGATCAGGCCGCAGCCACCCCAGAACGGATGCGCCGGCGCGGTAAACAGCGCGTCATCCAGCACATATTCCCAGTAACCAGCGAATTCCTGCCGGCCGACGATCCGCGTCTCGATCGAATGGTGCCGTCCGCCACCGGCCGCGAGCACCACCTGGTCGCCAACCTTGAGCCGATCCGAGTCGCCAAGCTCCAGCGTCGGGACATCCAGCTTGCCTAACGCCTGTACCAGGCCGAAGCCGCTTTCCTGGTCGTAGGCCAAGGCATGACCCGGCACCGCCTGGCCGTCGTTCGAGGTGATCCAGAGCGTCTCGGCCTCGGTGATCAGGTAGCCGATTGTCGCGATCAGCCCCGTGTTCTTGATCATCACGCCACTGCCGGCCCGCTCGGTGCCCAGCGTATTGGCGGTGAACGCGTCCCCCGGGACGTACGATTTCAAGCTGACGACAGCCTTCAGCGCCCGTTCCAGGTCGAACGAGTAATCGCTGGGGTCGGGCTGCAAGTTCGACGGGATTTCCCAGTCTTCTTTTTTCATGCCTCGACGTCTTCCCTGGTTTGGGCGGCCCTTCGGTGGCGTATCGGTCATAGTCTGATTATATCGGACCTTTCGGAGCAGGCGACAATGCCGCGAGCCAAAATTGAAACCTGGTCAACCCCCGCCCGCCTGGCGATTCGCCGCCAATTCGTCGGGCGTAAGCTGGAAGCCGGCGATAATGCTATACGCCGCACCTGATTTTTCTGACGTAACCGGCAAATCCATGTCGATGTCCGGGCTCGTGATCGTTAGCCGGTCAACGTTCGGCGGGAACGTAAGATGCAGGGCGAACACTTTTTTGTCGCGAACGGCGTCACCCTCGGTCACCGCCAGGAACACCGGGACATCGGCGTCCCGCCCCTTCATCGCGGGACCCCGCTGAATCGAGATCGACACCTTCACCTTGGCCGGCAGTTTGGATTTGTCGTCGCCGGGTTCGCAGCTTCCGTTCACCGCGACCACGCGCGCCTGAAGGATCAGGTCGGTGACATCATGCGCTGGGCCAGGACCGCCATACCGCGTGACGTCCGCCAGCGAGGGGATCAGCCGGGGAACAGGGCAGAGCGGGGCAAAGGCATTGCGTTCGGGTCCGCAGCCAAACAGGGGCGTCAGCAAGACAACGCCGCACAGGCGGGCGGCAAAACGTAGACGAGAGGACATCAAAAACTCCGCGAGGCCGGCAGAACGTCCGGCGACGCCTGTTCAGGCGCGCTATTGTGCAACCCACCAACGCGATGAGCAATGCGAGCCTTTCCCGTCCCGTCATGGAACTGCCGACGCAAGGGCCACGACGGTCCGGCAGGCCCCGGTTACAGCCCCGCGCGGAGATACTGCTTGGGCACGTCGGGCTTTACCCCCAGCGCCTTGGCGGCGCGAATCGGCCACGCCGGATCGGCAAGCATCGCCCGCGCCAGCAGCACCACGTCCGCTCGGCCATTCGCCACAATCTCGGCCGCATGGGTGGGTTCGGTGATCATGCCCACAGCGCCCGTGGCAATGCCGGCCTGATTGCGGATCGCGTCCGCAAACGGAACCTGGTAGCCGGGATACAGCGACGGGATCTTCTGCTCGTGCGATACCCCGCCGGAGGAGCAGTCGATCAGATCGACCTGACCGGTCGCCGCCAGCTTGCGGGACACCGCGATGCTGTCCTCGATGGTCAGCCCACCCGGCACCCAATCGGTGCAGGACAGCCGCACCCATAGCGGAAGATTGGACGGCCATTCGCCTCGGACCGCCTCTACTACCTCCAGAAGGAAGCGCGAACGGCCATCCAGGTCACCGCCATACGAGTCGTTGCGGTGGTTGGAGATCGGCGACAGGAAGGAGTGTCCCAGGTAGCCGTGCGCGCCGTGGATTTCCAGGACTTTGAACCCGGCTTCGCGGGCCATCCTCGCGGTGGCGGCGAACTGGCCGATGACATCGCCGATTTCGCCGGCCGACAGGGCGTGCGGGTCGGTGGCGCCGGGAACCGACGGCAGCGCGCTTGGCGCCACCGGAACCCAACCCCCGTCTTGCACCGGGATCGGCTTGCCACCCTCCCACGGAACCTGAGACGAGGCTTTGCGTCCGGCATGAGCGATCTGGATGCCCGGCACAGACCCACATCGCGTGATGACCGCGGCCAGGCGGGTCAGCAGCGCCTGATGCTGCGGGGTATACAGACCCAGGCAATGCGGCGTGATCCGCCCGATGGCGGAGACATGGGTCGCCTCGGTGAACACGATCCCGGCACCGCCGGCCGCGCGGGCGCCCAGGTGCTGGACGTGCCAGTCGTCCCCCAGGCCGTCATTGGCACTGTATTGGCACATCGGCGAGACGACGATGCGGTTGCGGGCGGTGACCGAGCGGAAACTGATCGGCTGGAAAAGCAGTGGCGTTGACATGCGGAGCGGTATCCCGATGGTGAAGGCAGACCCGGGAATCCGGGTCTCGGGCGCGGATGCGTTGGGGTGCATATAGGGTATTGCAGTCGGTGGGGAAGCTTTGCTGGTCGAATCGGTGACGGTCATCCCGTTCTCGGGGCCGGGCGCCAGCGACCGCAATCGACCTGTCGTGGAAGCCGAACCAGGCTGATGACATTGGGGCAGCAACGGCGCTTCACGGTGACCGACATTCTGGATAGGTTTGGCGGATGGGACCCAGACTGACGCGCATCACCCTCCGGGGCTTCAAGACAATTAGGAATCTGACCGATTTCGAGCCAGGCAATCTGACCGTGCTGATCGGTCCGAACGGCGCGGGCAAGACGAACTTCATTTCGTTCTTTCGGATGCTGTCCTGGGCCGTAACCCCTCCTGGCCAGCTTCAGGTTTACGTCGCCCAACAAGGCGGAGCCAGCGCATTGCTGCATGATGGCGCAGCGGTTACCGCACAGATTGAGGCTGTACTGGCGCTCAGTACAGACGTTGGCACGAACGACTATGGCTTTCGGTTATCGCATGCAGCGGCCGATACACTGCTCTTCACCGATGAGTGGTTCGTGTACGAGCGCCGGGGAAAGTTCCAAACCCGCCGCGATCTGGGAGCGGGACACCGCGAGTCGCAACTCATGGAAAGGGAGGGGACGGCTAAGGTCATTTTGGGCATGCTGCGACGAATCATCGTGCATCAATTTCACAACACCTCGCAGACTGCGCGTATCCGCAGCAAGTGGGATGTCTCGGATAATCGGTGGCTCAAGGAGGACGGCGCCAATCTCGCCTCGTTCCTCTACCGGCTAGAGACGGAACACCCCGCCTACTACTACCGGATACAGGATACACTTCGACTGATCTTGCCGTTTTTCGCCGGCTTCGAATTGTATTCCGAAGCTGGCAGTGTACTTTTGCGATGGCGGGAAATCGGATCCGACCAAGTCTTTAACGTGTCCCAGGCCTCGGACGGAATGTTGCGGGCCATGGCTCTGGTTGCGCTGCTACAACAGCCCGAGAAAGATTTGCCCAACATGCTTATTCTCGATGAGCCAGAACTTGGCCTGCACCCATATGCAATCGAGGTACTCGCCAGTCTGATCCGCAGTGCATCCAAGCATGTCCAGGTCATCGTCGCCACACAATCCGTCTCGCTGATCGATAGATTCGATCCCAATGACATTGTCATAACTGATCGCAAACACAGGGAAACGTCTTTCAAACGGCTCAATAACGCAGCCCTGACAGAATGGCTGGAGACCTATACATTGTCCGAGTTGTGGGAGAAGAACGTTGTCGGCGGGAGGCCCTCACACTGATCCGGCTTCATATTCTTGCCGAAGGCCAGACCGAGGAAGGTTTCGTCAATGAGATACTCGCCCCCGAGCTCGCCACCCACGATATTGTCGCGGATGTTCACTGCATCACGACCGGCCGCCGTCGCGGCACGGTGTTTCGCGGCGGGCTGGTGAACTACGAGCATCTGGCTCGGGATCTAACCTTGTGGATGAAGGGGGACCAGAATGAAGACTCATGGTTCACGACGATGTTCGATTTCTACGGCCTGCCGAGCAATTTTCCCGGTCTCGGGACGCTCGACCCTGCGCTTGGCGCACCGGATCGGGTCGCGGCCCTCGAAGCTGGATTGCATAGCGATATCATGACGCGTCTGGCTAGCCTGCCCGTGTCTCAGCGATTCATCCCCTACATCCAGTTGCACGAGTTCGAGGCGTTGCTGTTTGCGGGTCCAGAGGCATTCGTGGAAGCCTTTCCGGACAGCACACAAGCGGTGAGGCGATTGAGCGCGATCCGGGTAAAATTCCCCAATCCCGAGGACATCAACGATGAGCCACTCACCGCCCCTTCAAAGCGCATCCTCGACCTCCTCCCGGACTATCAGAAGCCTGTCGCCGGCTTGCTGATTGCCCAGCGCATCGGCTTGGCCGCGATCCGAGGGGCGTGTCCGCATTTCAATGCATGGATCACGCGGCT
>JAQGHW010000898.1 GCA_028291505.1 Rhodopila sp.
ACATCGAGGTTGAGACGCTGCCGGGCATCCGGTTGGGGCATAAGAACATCCCGGTCAACAGCGTTGGGTGCTATGTGCCGGGCGGGCGGTATCCGATGGTGGCCTCCGCCCATATGTCTGTGCTGACGGCGAAGGTCGCCGGGGTGAAGCGGGTGGCCGCGTGCACGCCGCCGCTGAACGGTGTGCCTCCTGCCGCGACGGTTGCGGCGATGGCGCTTGGCGGCGCGGATGAGATCTATCTGCTGGGCGGCATCCAGGCGGTGGCGGCGATGGGGCTGGGGACCGAAACCATCGCGCCGGTGGACATGCTGGTGGGGCCTGGCAACGCATTCGTGGCCGAGGCGAAGCGGCAACTGTTCGGGCGGGTTGGGATCGATCTGCTGGCCGGGCCGACGGAGACGCTGATCATCGCCGACGATACGGCGGACGTGGAGATGTGCGCGACTGACCTGTTGGGGCAGGCGGAGCATGGGCCGACGTCTCCGGCGGTGTTGCTGACGACGTCGAAGAAGATCGCCGATGGGATCCAGGCGGAGATCGAGCGCCAGCTTGCGGTGCTGCCGACCGCGGACATCGCTTCCGTGGCGTGGCGGGATCATGGCCAGGTGATCCTGTGCGATACGGACGAGGAATTGGTCTCCGAGGCGGACCGGATCGCGTCGGAGCACGTGCAGGTGCTGACCAGGGAGCCGCGGTGGTTCCTGGATCGGATGACCAATTACGGCGCGCTGTTCCTGGGGAAGGAGACCAACGTCGCTTATGGGGACAAGGTGATCGGTACCAACCATACGCTGCCGACGAAGCGGGCGGCGCGGTATACTGGTGGATTGTGGGTCGGGAAGTTTTTGAAGACCGTGACCTATCAGCAGGTCAGCCCGGAGGCCACGGCGATGATCGGGGAGTATTGTTCGCGACTGTGTGCGATCGAGAATTTCGCCGGGCATAAGGAGCAGGCGGATCTGCGGGTTCGGCGGTACGGTGGGAAGAACGCGTAGAGTAACCGATCCCCGGGCCGGCGGTTCGGCGCTATGACGGGTCTCGACGGTATGTGGACGCGGCTGCTGCGCCCTGAACTCCAATAAGATGGGGGCCATTTACCATTTCTTAACAGTTGTCTGGCCTGATTGGTCCATAGATATGTACTAACCGCCGGACCGGGTCTTATGAGCCAAGCTGCGCCCCAGATATGCTACTTGTCCCACGCGGGGTTCCGTATGCTGGGGGAACCGGTATTCCGGCTGAGCGAAGGCGCCCGGATTCCCTCGATGGTCATCCAGCTTGCGGGGCAGGAGGCGGTGTTGCCGCTGCAATCGGTCGCCCGCGAGTTCCGGGTCGATCCGGGAAGCGCTGACGGACAGATGCTGAACCTGATCGAACAGGCACTGGAGTTTGTTGTCACCCTAAAGCTGGGGGACAAGCTGCCGTCGGAGGTGAACGGCGGCGAGGCTAGTTGGGAACCCAACGCGCAGGACCGCCGGATCTCGGCCAGCCGGGTGCGGCATAACCTGGTTCGTTGCGTGTCCGCCCGTTTGGGCAAGACTGTCGCCATCAGCGGCGGTGCTGTTCCAGGTTGGGAAGACGAGCCGAAAAATCGGCTGCTGGTCGGGCAGGCGATTGCCGGCGCCGTGGCCCACCTCGACGACATGGATGAAGCCGAGGTTACCGCGCGTGTCGCGTCGATCAGCGAGGAGGTGGCCTGTATCGAGACCATGCGCCGCACTTTGGGACGTGGCATCGCCAATGTGCGGGATAAATTGCTGACTGTGCGTGCCGGCGAGGTGCCGATCAGCCAGCGGGACACAGTCAAGCAGGTCCAGACGTTGGCCCGCATCGGCATCAAGGAGATCATGAGCCGGTTTGACGAGGTGGACCTTCGCATCGACGATATTCTGGCGATGATGCGGGATCTGCCGCCTGTCGTTGCGGAATTGCGTCGCCAGCGGGATTGGCTGTTCCGCACCAGCCGCGGGTGGGCAGCGGTGTTCAACGACTGGGCTGCCGCGCCGAAGCACTTTGACGAGTTCCTTTTGAAGGTTATTGAAAAGACCTACGCTTTCCTGGCTCCGCGGTACATGTCGTATCAGGAATGGACCACCGCGGAGGCGATGCTCAAAAAGAAGGCGATGAAGGTGACGGTGTGGTGATTTCAGTCTTGCGGCCGCAGCACGACGCGTCCGGATTCCCCGTCGGCGACGGCCTGATAGGCCGCGACTGCATCGGTTAGCGGGAACCACCGAGCGATGGGGGCGGGGCGGTAGTCGCCGGATTCGAAGCCGGGGCGTAATGATTCCAGCACGTTGGCGGAGGCGGTCAGATCCAGTTTCAGGGTGTCGACGCCGATCAGGCGGCTTTCGTTGTGGTAGAAATCGGCGAGGTTGAAGGTGACTTCGCGGGCGCCGGTCACACTCATTTCCAGCAGCCGGCCGCGTAACGACAGGCAGTCCAGCGCGTGGCGGAACATCACGCCGCCGACACAATCCAGCACGACGTCGGCACCGCGTCCGTTCGTTGCCTTTTGTACCGCGGCCGGGATGTCCGCGGTGTCGGCGACCAGCGACAGGCCGGCTTCGGTGATCGCCGCACCTGGCCGGGGCGGTCGGCGATCGGTGCCGATGATCGTGGCGCCGATGCGTTTGGCGATCTGGACGCCGGCGTTGCCGACGCCTCCGCTGGCGGCGATGATCAGGACCGTTTCGCCGGAGCGCAGGGCGGCACCGTCGACCAGTCCACGCCAGGCGGCGATGAAGTTCACCCCGACGGAGGCGGCCTGGTCGAAGTCCAGCACTGAGGGTTTGCGTCGCAGGCTGGCGGCGGGGACCAGGATGTATTGCGCATGCGAACCGTCGCGGGTGAAGCCGGTATCGCCGCCGGTGCCCCAGACCTCGGCACCGATCCAGGACGCTGGGCCGGCTTCGACGATGCCGGCGAAGTCTCGGCCCGGGGTTCGGGGTAGCGTGGTCTGCTCCATCGCCCCCTGCACGTTCTTTACGTCGCTTGGGTTGATCGATGCGGCTTGGATCCGGACCAGTGCCTGGCCTTCGCCGGGGGCCGGGTCGGTGATGTCCTGGATCGTTAGTACGTCGGGCTTGCCGTGGCGGGTGAATCTTAGTGCCTTCATCGTCGTCGCTCCGTGGTGGCATGCGCGTCGCCTGGCTTGACGCGGCGATCATTCGGAGGACACTGCCTCAACGGTGAGAAGGGGGAAACACCAGATGAGCGACGTCACGATCCTGGCCAGTGGTTTCGGCTTTCCGGAAGGGCCGGTGGTCTGCGCGGACGGGTCGGTTATCCTGACCGAAATCCGCAACAACCAGTTGTCGAAGGTTGAGCCGGGGGGCAAGAGCAGCGTGTTCTCGCGCTGCGGCGGCGGGCCGAACGGGTTGGCGTTTGGGCCGGATGGCGCGCTGTACCTCTGCAACAATGGCGGCAGCAAGTACGTCGAGGGTTACTCGATGGGGGTTGCGCCGCACCCGGACTACAAGTTCGGCTACATCCAGCGGATCGACGCGAAGACCGGCGAGGCGAAGACGCTGTACACGGAGGTCGACGGTCACAAGCTGTCGGCGCCGAACGACATTGTGTTCGATACGCAGGGTGGTTTCTACTTCACCGATTTGGGCAAACGTTACGCTCGGCATCGCGATCATGGCGGGATTTACTACGCATTGCCGGATGGGTCGAAGGTTGTGGAGATTGCGTTTCCGATTCTCAGTCCGAATGGGTGCGGGTTGTCGCCGGATGGTCGGGTGCTTTACGCGGCGGATACTGAGGGTGCGCGGTTGTGGGCGTTCGATATCGAGGCGCCCGGGGTGTTCCGGAAGCCGGCGCCGCATGCGCATCATAGCGGGCGGGTGATCGCGGGGCTGCCGGGGAATGCTCGGTTCGACAGTCTGGCTGTGCTGGCGAACGGGAATATTGCGGTGGCGACACTGAATACCGGGTACGTGACGGAGATCTCGCCGGGTGGGGAGATCGTGCGGGCGGTGAAGATGCCGGATACTTATCCCACGAACATCTGTTTTGGTGGGGCGGATATGCGGACGGCTTACATTACGCTGTCGGATAGCGGGCGGCTGGGCACGATGCAGTGGGCGACCCCGGGGTTGAAGCTGAACTTTGGGTAGGGGAGGTTGCCCAGGGGGGAGCGTGGCAAGTCGGTCCGGGGTGTGATAGTGTGACGGGCATGGACACAGCTTTACACGACAGGCGGTTCCTCGACGCTGATGAGTTCCTGCGGACCGACCAGTGTGAGTTCGGTCCGGCTTGGCGGTATGAGCTTGTCCGGGGGGCGATTGTCGCGCACGCGGCGCCTAGCCCCGAACATGGCGTGATCCTGGGCAATCTGGCTCGCGAGATCGGCAACCGCCTGCGCGACCATCCTGAGTGCAGGGTGGAAATCGGCAGCGGCGCTGTTGCGCAGTATGAACAGCGCGACACGGCTCGTATTCCCGACGCCATGATCCGCTGCGGGAAACATCCTCGGGTGCTGTTCGAGGTGGTGTCGCCTTTCGAGCTGCGGCACAAACGGCAACGGGACCAGCGGCGATCGGACCTGCAAGCCATCGAGGGCGTGGAGGAGATTTTCGAGATCTACCAGGACGAGATGCTGGCCCACGCTTATCGACGGCAAGGTGGCAGTTGGACCTTCGAGTGGGTCGCTGGCCCGGACGCAGTGGTGGAGCTGCGAAGCGTTGGCTTCACGGTCTCCCTGGCGGCGCTATACGAGCGGGTTCTGCCCGAGGGGGCGTAGGCGCACTGGCGGCGAGCACGCCCCCATCTGCTGAAGGAGGCCGGAACGCAGATCTTGATCCGCCAGATGCCCGGCTTCGCCTTTGGATAACGCAACGAGCCGTCAAACGAGAACGAAGGACGCCGGTGGGAAGCCGCGCATTCTATCCCATCCGGCGCGGCTTCCTGTGTGCGGCGGTCGACTAGAGCTCTTTCACCCTGACTGCGCAGGGCGAAAGCGCTCTATCTCCTTGCTTGATCGCATGATTCACACGCTACGAACGTTCGGCTCGCGTTTCGTCAGCTTGGCTGACGCCAACGAAACGCTGGCCGCTCGGCGTGATCATGCTCTAACTTGCAGGCGTCAGCTTGTCCTGCGTTTTCGTTTCGAAGTCACTGGCGTCGTGGCGTTCGTGCAACTGGCTTGAGGGCTCGCCTTGGAGGCGGTTGACCATTCGGCCGCGCTGGGCGGCGGGGCGTTTGCCGATGGTGTCGGCCCAGCGTTGGACGTTCTTATATTCTTCGACCTGGAGGAATTCGGCCGCTCCGTAGAGCCAGCCTTTGGCCAGGCCGCCATACCACGGCCAGACGGCGATGTCGGCGATGGTGTAGTCGTTGCCTGCCAAGTATTCAGTCTCGGCGAGGCGGCGGTCCAGCACGTCGAG
>JAQGHW010000902.1 GCA_028291505.1 Rhodopila sp.
GACCAGGCACCAGACTCAGATCGTCCCCACGACCTTGACCCGCGCCCGGCGATGGATCTCGGCCTGCGCGATCACCGGCACATTCATCCGGATCCGATCGACGATCGAGTGCACGTGATACCGAACCTGCATACTCGTCATCAGCGCCGGCTTGTCGCCATTATGCACGGCTGAATCAACGACAACCCGCAGCCGGTCCAGCAGTTCGCGCAGCTTCTCCGGCCCCAGCGCAAGCTGCCGGTCTTCCGGCGGCCCGACAAGCGACCCGGCCAACGTATCCTCCCATTCCGGAGACAGAATAATGACGGGCACATACCCCGCCGGCCCGATCAGGCTGTCACTGATCTGTCTGGACAGCCGTGTCCGCACATGAGCAACGATCGCACTGACCGATTTCAGGCCGCTCGCGCAAGCTTCCTGGACAGCCTCCAGGATCGTCGACATATCGCGAATCGAAATCCGCTCCGCCAGAAGCATCTGCAGCACGCGCTGCAATCCTCCCACCGTGATGGTGCCCGGAATCAGGTCGGCGACCAGCTTCTGCTGGTCCTGCGGCAGGCCGGACAGGATCTTCTGGGTCTCGGTGTAAGACAGGAATTCGGCGATATTCTCCTTCACCACCTCCGCCAGATGCGTCGTCAGCACGGTGGCCGGATCAACCACGGTCCAGTTCGCCGAACGCGCGTGATCCGCCAGCGCCGGAGCAATCCAGCAGGCAGGAAGACCGAACGTCGGTTCCACCGTCTTTTCGCCGACCAACGCCAGCGCATCGTCGCCGGGACTGATCGCCAGCATCATCAGCGGACGAAGCTCCCCCGCCCCAGCCGAGATTTCCTTCAGCGCGAAAACATAGTTGTAGGGATCAAGCTCCACATTGTCCTGAATGCGAACCGAAGGCAGCACGAACCCCAGATCGGTCGCCAGCGCCCGCCGCAGCCGCTTGATCTGTTCCGGAAGCTGCTGACCCATCCCGCTCGCCAGTTCCAGCAGGCCATACCCCAACTCGACCCGAACCACGTCCAGCAGCGACACCTGCGTCACGTTGTTGTCCGGCGGCAGGACCACCGGAACCGCCGCGGCCTGTTCGGCACTGCGCGCGTTGAACCGATACCACGCCGCCGCGCCGGCCAGCGCGGAGACCAACAGGAACGGCGTCGTCGGCAGCCCCGGCAACAGCGCCAGGATGCCGGCGGCGGCCGAGGCCATCAGCAGCGGATTGGCGCTGTTGCCCAGTTGCGAGGCCAGCTTGCCATGCATCTTGCCTTCGATGGCACCCTTGGAAACCACCAGGCCAGCCGCCGTGGAAACCAGCAGCGCCGGAATCTGCGACACCAGTCCATCGCCGATCGTCAGCGCGGTGTAGGTCGAAAGCGCACTTTCGATCGACATGTGCGCCCGCAGCAGACCCATCCCCAGGCCGCCAAAGATGTTGATCAGCGTGATGATCAGCGCGCAGATCGCATCGCCGCGAACGAATTTGCTGGCGCCATCCATCGCGCCGTAAAATCCGCTTTCCTCGGACAATTCGGAGCGCCGCTTGCGGGCCGTCGGCTCATCGATCGTGCCGGTCGACAGATCGGCATCGATCGCCATCTGCTTGCCCGGCATGGAATCGAGATAAAACCGCGCCGCTACCTCCGCGATGCGGCTCGATCCCTTGGTGATGACAATGAAATTCACCAACAGCAGCATGGAGAACACGATGCCGCCGACCACCACGTCGCCGCCCATCAGGAAGGTGCCGAACGCCGCCACCACCTGGCCGGCCGCATAGGGACCCTCACTGCCATGCGACAGGATCAGCCGCGCCGTCGCAACGTTCAGCGACAGCCGCAGAATCGTCGTCAACAGCAGCAACGTCGGCAGGCTGGAGAAATCCAGCGGCCGTTCCAGCGACAGCGAGATCAGCAGAATCAGGATCGACGCGATGAACGACAGAGCGAGCGCCATGTCCAACAGAAAGGTCGGAATGGGCATGATCAGAATCGAGAGCTGAAACAGCACGCACAGCGCCAGGCCGATGTCGCCACCGGGCATCAGCCGTCTGAATGGCCCCAGCGTGCTGAGCAGGGAGTCCAAAGCTGGACCCCCCAAAAGTCCCTTCATGGCGTCCTTGCGCCGGTAATCCGAGCGGCGGCGACTCCAGGGGAGGCTGTCCTCGCGGCGCCGCTGGCGGGCACGTTGATGCCCTGCGCCGAATAAAGGCTGATCTTGTTACGCAGCGCTCGGATCGACAGACCCAGCATCGAGGCGGTCCTGGTCCGGTTTCCGCCGGTAAGCCGAAGCGTTCCGATAATCGCGTCGCGCTCGACCAGATGCAGCGGCCGGCCGATAAAGGCAGAGGCATAATCGGCGCTTTCCGGCCATAGCCCATGATCGGCGCCCTCCGGCCGTGGCCCATCGCCCTCGGTCTCCAGCCGCGGCAAATAGTTCGATGGCGGTCCGATCTCAAGGTCCTTCACGCCGATCACACTCTCTGTCGTCAGCACCAGTGAACGATGGATCGTGTTCTCCAGCTCTCGGACGTTGCCCGGCCAGTCGTGCGCCATCAAGGCGGCAAGCGCCGCGGCCGACAACTGCCGCAAGGTTCGCCCGTTCTCCCAACGATATTTCTCGATGAAATGTTCGGCCAGGGCCGGAATGTCCTCGGGCCGATCCCGCAGGCCAGGCAGGTGAATCGCGACGACATTCAGCCGGAAATACAGATCCTCGCGGAACGTCTGCCGCGCAACCTCCTGCTCCAGGTCCTTGTTCGTCGTCGCGATGATCCGGACATTCAGCCGGACCGGCGCTCGTCCCCCAATCCGATCGATTTCCCGCTCCTGCAAGGCACGCAACAACTTGGCCTGCAGGCGCCGGTCCATCTCGCTGATCTCGTCCAGCAGGATCGTGCCGTTCTGCGCCGCCTCCAGTTTGCCGATCCGCTGCCCCAGCGCACCGGAAAACGCCCCGCGCTCATGGCCGAACAGCTCAGACTCGAGCAATTGTTCCGGGATCGCAGCACAATTGACCGCAACGAACGGACCGCCCGCCCGGCCGGAGTTGCGGTGGATGTAGCGGGCAATGACCTCCTTGCCTGTGCCGGATTCACCGTGCACCAGAACCGAGGCGTCCGATCTGGCGATACGCTGCGCCCGCTGCACCACCGCCAGCATGGCGGGGTCGCGATAGACCACGCCCTCGCCGGCCTCCGGTCGTGGCCGGCTATGCGAAAATGGCGCGACCCGGCCGGCATCGTCGCCAGCCGGCACCAGGCTGTTTTCCAGGTCATCCGGAACCAGAAACCCCGGTGCCGAATACGATGTCACTGCGATCGGTCCGACTTGACGATTTCGGTCATCGTCACGCCCAGCCTGGTGTTGTCGACCATCACGACCTCGCCGCGGGCAATCAGGCGATTGTTGACATAGATGTCGATCGCCTCACCCAGGCGGCGGTCGAGTTCGACCACCGCGCCGCGGCCCAGCTTCAGCAGCTGCGAGACCTGCATCGTCGCCTTGCCCAGAACGGCACTGACCGTCACCGAGATGTCGTAGACCGCTTCCAGTTCCTTGGCGGTGCCGACATCCGTCGACTCCCGCATGTCCGGGGCGGGCGGGGGGATTGCGTCGCTCATGTCTGATTCCTAGCGTGTTGCTCGTTTACCAGGCCGGCTGAGAGCGGAATGATCGCTTCCCGGAGGTCTTCCAGTAATGCCATGCGGCTGATTGTCGCTTCCCCGCGCTGCCATCGGATGGTGACATCTTCGCCGGTGCCGCCGGCGTCCAGCGCAACCGCAAGGTCCGATATGTCACCAAACCGCTGCTCGCTTCCGTGGCTGTCGCGCAGCACGAATTCCGGCGCCACCGTCAAAGCGGGCTTGATCCGTTCGGCGACCAGCCGCACCCGATCGAGCAGCCGAACCGACCAGGCGTCCGAGGTCAGCGCGATAACCGTGTTGACCAGCAATTCCGCCACCACCAGCGACGCTGCGTCAACCGCCGCGTCCGTCGTCGACGAAAGCGCGTCCACCGAGGTCAGCAGTTTCGCCGTCAGCGACTGATCGCTGTTCTGCGAACCGCATTCCTGACGTCCGGTCAGGTAGCCTTCAGTCCACGCCGCCGCTCGGATTTCGCCGATGTCGCCGAATGGAAGCGGCTCATCGTCGATCGGCAGCGCAGCAGGTTTGTCGCGCGGTTCGTTAAAGTCCGCGAAGACGGAGTAAATCGTGTCGGTCGCCATTTTGCCAACCCTCGGTAATTATTCGATCATCCTGTCGTCGCTGCCGGTGCTGATCTCGATCTCGCCGGTCGCCGCCAGTTCTTTCGCCAGATTCGCGATCATGGCCTGTGCATCCTCGACCTCCTTCAGCTTCACCGGGCCCAGGGCAGCGATGTCGTCGCGCAGCATCTTGCCGGCGCGTTCGGATAGTTGCGCCAGGAACAGGTTGCGGATGCCTTCGGTCGCCCCCTTCAGCGCGATCGGCAGCTTTTCCTTGTCGATCTGACGCAGCAGCACCTGCAGGCCCGCCGGCGTGACACGCACCAGATCCAGGAAGGTGAACATCTGGGACTTCACTTTCTCCGCCGAGTCGCGGCTGCGTTCCTCCAGGCCCGCCAGGAACCGCGTCTCCGCCTTGCGGTCGAAGTTGTTGAAGATCTCGGCGATCAACTGATGCGAATCCTGCCGCGACGCGCGTGCCAGGTTCGACATGAACTCCTGCCGCAGGATGCGCTCGACCCGTTCCAGAACGTCCTTCTGGATCGATTCCATCCGCAACATGCGCATCACGACTTCCATCGCGAAGGAATCCGGCAGCAGCGTCAGCACGCGCGCGGAATGATCCGCCTTGACCATCGACAGCACCACGGCCACCGTCTGCGGATATTCGTTCTTCAGGTAGCTGGCGAGGATCTCCTCGCTCACATTGCCCAGCTTGTCCCACATGGTACGCCCGGCGGGACCCCGGATCTCTTCCATGATCTGGGTGACGCGGTCCTTCGGCAGCGCCTTGTTCAGAAGATTTTCGGTGCTTTCGAAACTGCCCATGATGCCGCCGGTGGCACCGAAGTTTTCGACAAAGTCACCGCACAGGCCTTCGACAGTATCGGCGTTGATAACGCCAAGCTGTGCCATCGTCGCGGAGATCGTTCTGATCTCGTCCTCATGCATCATCGCGAACAGCTTGCCGGCGTGCTCCTCGCCCAGCGCGAGCATCAGAATGGACGCCTTATGAAGGCCGGACATGTCTCCATCCGACGTGCGGCGCGCAGCCTTGGCCATGTTATCCGGACACCCTGATCATCATCCCACCGAAAGGACCGGGACACAGGGCTAAACCGTAATGCTTACCATTCCGTTAATGACTGTCGCCTTATTGGCATACGTCTATATTCAGGCCCTCGTGGACAGCGCCATGGCGCTCGTGCGGTTGGACGGAGCCCGCCCGCCATGACCGCCATATCGCACCATCTCCGGCCGTGGCGCCCCAGCGCGAGCGACGATCCGGACAATGCGCGTCTGCACCTCGATAGCGCGCTCCAGCAACACCTGGTTCTCGGCCGCCAGACTACCCAGAAGCCGCCCCAGCGCGACCAACGGCGGCGTGAGTGTCTTCGGCTGTTTTACCAGGTCCGCCAGCGCTGCTTCCTTCGCCGGCGTCAAAGCGACCGCGGCGGCGAAATCCAGCCGCTTCAGCGCCTCGTTCTCACGCATCAGCACGTCGGCGAGATTTTGGAAGATCCCCACCAGGCCATCGGTCATTTCGGGGTCCCCGCCTGCATCCGAAGCATCGCGTCGTAGACCGGCTTGGCCAGCCCAAGCCCACCGTGAGCCTGGATTTGCTTGGCGAATTCCTGCACCAGCATCGGCTTCCAGGCCTCCTCGCCCGGCCCGCCGCCGAACGTACCCTTCGACGTATCCACCGTGTCGAACATCGGCTGCAGCAGTTGACCGATCGCCATCGCCTCGAAATCGCTGGCCGACTTCGCGATCTTCGCCGTATCCACCGCTTGCGCCGGCCGCGCTACCTTCAAAGCGCCTGGGGCGGATGATCCCGGCGCGGGCAAGGGCTGCGGGGGCAACGCCGCCACCGGAAGCGGTATCGTGGGTGAAAGCTTCGTCATCAGCGCACCTCCAGATCCGCCTGCAGCGCGCCCGCCGCCTTGATCGATTGCAGGATGCTGATCAGGTCGCGCGGTCCGACACCCAGCGCGTTCAGGCTGGCCACCAGTTCGCGCAGCGTCACCCCGGTGGCCAGGATCCCCAGCTTCTTGTCATGCTGGTCGTCGATGTCGATGGTGGTCCGAGGCACCGTCACCGTCGTCCCCCCCCTGGAGAACGCATTCGGCTGGCTGACCTCCGGCGTCTCGGTCACCCGGATCGTCAGGTTGCCCTGCGCGATCGCCACCGTGCTGATCCGCACGTTGGCACCCATCACGATGGTGCCGCTGGCCTCGTCGATCACCACAATCGCGGCGCTGTCCGGTTCGACCCGCAGGTTCTCGATGTCGCTCAACGTTTCGATCGGGTCACGCCCGTTCAGGTCGATCCGAACCGTCCGCGGATCGGTCACCCGGGCGATCTTGCCAACCGTCCGGTTGATCACCGTGGCAATGCGCTGCGCCGTCGTCAGGTCCGGATTGCGCAGCCCAAGCCAAAGGCCGTTGCCTTTTTCCAACGCGAACGGCACGTCCTTTTCAACCGTCGCGCCGTTGGCCATCCGCGCCGAGGTCGGCACGCCCCGAGTGACCGAGGAAGCCGCCCCGCGGGCCGCGATCGCACCGGTGGTAAGTGTCCCCTGGCCGACCGCATACACTTCGCCGTCGGCCGCGAGCAGCGGCGTGACCAGCAAGGTGCCCCCGGTCAGGTTGGTGGCGTCGCCCAGTGACGAAACCGAGATGTCGATGCGGCTGCCACTACGGGCGAACGCCGGCAACTCGGCCGTCACCATGACGGCGGCGACGTTCTTGGTGGACAGTGCGGTGACTTGGTCGCGTGTGTTCACGCCAAGCCGTTCGAGCATCCCGACCAGCGACTCCCGGGTGAAGACGTTGTTGTTCAGCTTGTCGCCGGTGCCGTTCAGTCCCACCACCAGGCCGTAGCCGATCAACTGGTTCTGGCGCACCCCCTCGACGTCGGCGATGTCCTTGATTCGCACGTCCGCCCATGCCGATACCCACCCGAAAGATGCCGGGCATAGGATCAGTCCGATCAGAAGGGCCGCGATCGCACGTGTTATGCCCAAAGCCTCATCCCGTAGATGGCTGGCCATTGTTGCCGCAACAGATGGCTGGCTATTGTTGCCGCAACAGATGGCTGGCATTGTTGCAGCAACTTCCGTGCCGCTGCGGAAATCCCGGAATCCGGCGGCGCGGCGTCACGCGCAGGCCGGCAAATCCTGCCGGTCGGCACCAAAGGACCGCCTCAAGTGCCAATTATATTTGGTTCCATTGCAATGTGTTGACGTTTTCGCATGCGCTCTTGGCGTTCGAGGAACAGGTCGCTATACGTCCGCGCGTTCCCTACCCGGAATGGGCCGGGCGCCTGTCCAAACGGTATTCAACCGAATGCACCGGCGGAAGGATAACCAGGACCGAACGCATGATGGTTACGTTGCCACCTGATTATCGCCCCACCGAGGATGAGGAGTTCATGAATCCCCTCCAGGTCGAGTATTTCCGCCAGAAATTGCTACGCTGGCGCGCCGATCTGCTGAGGGAAGCCGACGGCACCCTGGCCAGCCTGTCGGAGGGCGGCATCCACGAAGCCGACATCACCGACCGCGCCAGTGTGGAGACCGATCGGGCGCTGGAACTGCGCACCCGCGACCGCGCCCGCAAGCTGATCTCCAAGATCGATCAGGCGCTGGTCCGGATCGAGGTCGGCACCTACGGTTACTGTGAGGAAACCGACGAACCAATCGGCATCAGGCGCCTCGAGGCGCGACCGATCGCCACCATGTCGATCGAGGCGCAGGAACGGCACGAAAAGATGGAGCGGGTGCACCGCGACGATTGATTGACCAGGCATAACCCGCCCGGGTGCTGCCATCGCAACGACCCCGGCATCGCCGCGATCACGCCCCGCGGCACGGTCGGGTCCGGCCACGACCTGGCGCCGGTTCCTGTCGTCACCAGGAATAGCTGATGAAAATCCCCCAAAAGCCGTATCCCCCGGTGGCATCCTCTGGCCATTGGGGATGGCGCCGCGTGGCCATAGGGGATAAAGATTTCGGGCTGCGGTCATAAGGGAAGGCAGATGGGTCCGGTCACCCGGGTCGGCGTCACAGTCACATTCCTGCGGATGGACCAGGCGCCACAAACGCAGGCGCCGGGATTGGCGCCAGGCTTTCAGATCGTGCGCGCCCAGGCGCCGACGCTGCCGTTCTATCGCTATCTGTACAACACCGTCGGCGCCGACTACCTGTGGTGGCTGCGTCGCACCACCCCGGACGACGAACTCGCCGCAATGCTGCGCGACAAGGCCGTGGCGATCTACACGCTGTACGCCAAGGGGGAGCCGGCGGGCTTCTTCGAACTCGACGCCCGCCCCTGGCCCGATGTAAATCTCAGCTACTTCGGCCTGATGCCCGGCTTGATCGGGCACGGCACCGGATACGCCTTCCTCCGTGCCGCCGTGGATGAGGTCTGGCGCCATCGGGCAAAAGGCATGACCGTCAACACCTGTACCGCGGATCATCCCCGAGCACTGCCGAACTATCTCCGCGCCGGATTCCACACCGTACGCCAGGTGCGGGAGATCTGGGCGGTGCCGAACCACCTCAACATGCGCATACCCTCCAGCCTGAAGCTTTGACCCAACCTGGAAATCCGCCGGACGACCTCGCGCTCTATGTCCACTGGCCGTTCTGCCTCGCCAAATGCCCCTATTGCGACTTCAACTCTCATGTGCGGGACCGAATTGACCAGACCCGCTTCGCCCGGGCGCTGCGGCGTGAACTGGCGACCGAGGCTGAACGCCTGGGCCGCCGCCGGCTGACCTCGGTCTTCTTCGGCGGTGGAACTCCAAGTCTGATGGACCCATCCACGGTTGCCGCCCTGCTGGACGATGCAACGCGCTATTTCGATCCCGCGGACGATCTGGAAATAACCCTGGAGGCAAACCCGACAAGCATCGAGGCCGGACGCCTCGCCGACTATCGCTCCGCCGGCGTGAACCGGGTGTCGATCGGCATTCAAAGCCTGAATGAAACCGCCTTGCGCACCCTCGGCCGTCAGCATTCCGCCACCGAGGCGGTTGCCGCCCTCGCCCTCGCCCGCCGGCTGTTCCCGCGCGTGTCGTTCGATCTGATCTATGCCCGTCCGGGACAGGACTTGCCAGGTTGGCGGGCCGAACTCCGGGCGGCGCTGGCGATCGCCGCGGATCATCTCTCGCTCTATCAACTGACGATCGAGCCCGCGACCCAGTTCGAGGCGCTTCACCGCCAAGGCAAGATCGTGCTGCCGGACCCTGACACGGCAGCGGCACTGTACGACGCAACCGGCGAGGAATGTGCCCGCGCCGGACTGCTGGCATACGAAATCTCCAATTACGCGCGCCCGGGTGAGGAAAGCCGGCACAACCTCGCGTACTGGCGGTATCTCGACTACGCCGGCATCGGGCCGGGCGCCCACGGCCGGGTCACCCTTGCCGGCTCCTTGCATGCAACCCGGCGGCACCGCGCGCCAGAGCCCTGGGCCGAACGGGTGGAACTCACCGGGCACGGCCTGACCGCGAGCGATCCTGTCCCACCCGAGGAACGCGCTCGGGAGGCGCTTCTGATGGGCCTGCGGCTTACCGAAGGAATCGAACTGGCGCGCTTCGAGGCGCGCACCGGCCAGACGCTTGCACAATCGGTTGATGCCGATGTCCTGGCCCGCTGCCTCACGGAACAGTATCTGACGCTGACGCACGAGCGGCTGGTGGCGACCCGGGAGGGACGGATCAGGCTGGATTCGCTGCTATCGGCGCTGGTGGCGTAAGCAACACTCGGAACCATCCCGCCGTCATGGCCCGATCAGGACGTCGGGCCGCTGGCATAAGCGTCACTCCAGCCGATAGCGGACCGGGATCGTCACGCTTTGCCGCGGCTGCTTCATATCCGCCGGAAACGGCGGCAATCGGGCGTTTCGCACCAACGCCTCTGCGGCGTGATCAAGCGACTCCGATCCACTGCCGCGCACCACGTTGACATCCTCCACGTGCCCGTTCGCATCGACCGTGATTTGCACCACCACCGTCCCCTGCCGCCCGAGTGCCCTGGCCATCTCGGGGTACGACCGATGCGCCAGCAGCCACGCGCCCACCCCCTCCAGCCAGGCAGGGTCCAGGCCCGTCGGTGCCACCTGCTGCGCCGAAGCCGAAGCCGACGTCGATCCCGCCGGCGCCGCGGATGTCGCCGCCCGCGGTTCGGCCGGACCTGGTGCGTTGTTGATCCGGCTGCGCGCCTCGGGAACGTGCTCCGGCAAAGTCGGCCGCGACACCACCCGGCGAGGCGCGGGCGGCGCTCGCACCGAAGCCGGCGGCGGTGCGGGACGTGGAGGCTCCTGCACCACGGCGGCCGGTGGAGTCGGCACCGGCTGTGGAAGCGCTGGCCGCGGAGCCTCAGACTGCTCCGGATTTACCGGCTCCGGCACCACCGTTCTCTCCGGAACCGGCGTCCGCTCCGCCACCGGCGGCTGCTCCGGAACCACTGTCTTCTCCGGAACCACCGTCTTCTCCGGAACCGCCGGCTGCTCCGGAACCAAGGTCTTCTCCGGCGGCCGCTCGTGCTCCGGTACCGCGTCCTGTTCGGCTGGCAAAGGTGCTTCCCCGTGCGCCGCTGCCGGCGAACGCCCGGATTCGGCCGGCAGCATGACCAATTCAACAGCTGCGGCGATATCACCGCTCGGCGTCCGGCGATCATGCACCAGCAGCAGGACCA
>JAQGHW010000743.1 GCA_028291505.1 Rhodopila sp.
CCGGACGGCCGCGGCGGGACGGCGTCGGGGCCTAACCCCTACGACCTGCTCAGCGCCTCGTTGGCGGCCTGCACTGCCATGACGATACGGCTGCACGCGCGCCACAAGAACTACCCGCTCTCCCATGTCGAAGTCGCTGTCTCGTACCACCACGCGGACGACAACGGCCGTGGCTCCTTTCAACGCGTCATCACGCTGCAGGGCGGCCTGGACGACAGCCAGCGTGCCCAACTTCTGCGAGGCGCCAACAGCTGCCCAGTCGGGAGGACGTTGGGCCTGAGCGCAGAGATACACACGAGCTCGGACGACAATGCCCCGCCGGCCGCCGTCAACGCACCGGCTAATTACGCCGAGGACCTGGAGGACTTCTCGATCATCAACATCGACCCAGATTAAAGGGAGGCGAGATACTCCCGAAGGGCGGCGGCGTTGTTGCGCTCGACGTCATGGGCGCCGAACAACAGCGTGACGACGCCGGCGGATGCAAGGTCGACAATGCGGGAGACTGCCCCGGCGTTGGCACGCAGCTCCTCGAAGTAGCGTTCGCGAAACGCCTGCCAGCGGTCGGGATCGTGGCCGAACCATGCCCGCAGCTGCGCGCTCGGCGCGATCTCCTTCAGCCACAGGTCGACGGCCGCGCGCTCCTTGGTGAGTCCACGCGGCCACATCCGATCAACCAGGATCCTGGTGCCGTCACTGGCGGCCGGCGCGTCGTAGACACGCCTAAGGCGCAGCACGCCCCTAGCACTCATACTATGTCTCCCGGTGCGACACCGCGTATGAGGGAGCGCAACCGCCGGTTCTCCTCCTCGAGCGCGCTCATGCGCTGACTAATCAGTCCGACAGCTTGCGCGAGCTCCGTTTCGGTGAAGCGCGGCGTGATGTGTTGCGGGCAGTTCCAGTCAAATACTTCCAGGTGCAACAGCATTACGCGTTCTGCCTTCCCCCTGTAGTTCGGCAAAGCCAGGCACTGGTGCAAGTGTGGGTCTTCCTGGAGGTCTCTGGTTTCGGCGCGGGCGTACAGCTTCAGGCGCCGGCGGTTTGGGTAGTCCATCAGAATAAGGGCGGTGCGACCGTCTGCTCCGATATTGCCAACATTGATGTATTGCCGGTTGCCGCGCAAGTCCGCAAAGCCCAACGTCTTCTCGCCGAGAACTCTGAGGAACCCAATTGGTCCACCGCGGTGCTGGATGTACGGCCAACCCATCGAGGATACGGTCGCCATGTAGAAGCTGTCGCGTTGGGCGATGAAGTCTGTCTCGGACTGAGTCAACCGGTCGAATGTCCGGTCGCCTTGGAACTCCGACCAGTGCTGCGCACTGCCGTTCATCGCCTGCGCCGCCTTTATGCTCGGCGTGGATGCTATCTCAAGGAATCCGTAGGTCACGCGCCAAGGCTCCGCGCAGGGGGGTGGCGGCCGGGTGTCCGCCCCCGTGAACCGTCAGGCCGCGTTCGCCTTCGCCGGTTCGACTGCAGGAAAGTCGATGGGCGTCTGCACGGCATTGTTCATGAAGTTGGTCAGGAGGAATTGAGCGGACAGCGCAATCATCTCCACGATGTTGGCGTCGGTCCACCCCGCCGACTTGACGGCACCGAACTCTTCATCCGAAACCTTGCCGCGCGTCTCAATGAGTGCCTTGGCGAACGCCACGGCGGCCAGCCTTTTCGGATCGCTTGACCGGCCCTCCCTATTCAACGCGATCTCTTCCGGTGGGATTTTCGCCAGGTTGGTCGAGATGTAGCTGTGAGCGGCGAGGCAGTAGTCACACGCGTCGGCTTCGGAGACGGCGAGGGCGATCCCGTCCCGCGTCTTGACGTCCAGCGTCTTGGAAAGAGAGCCCATCAGGGCTGCCCAGCCGGTCAGGGCGTTCGGGCTGATCGACATCAGCCGCTGCAGGTTAGGCACGAAGCCGAGCATCTTGTTGACGTTGTCCAGGATGGCCTGGGACTCCGCAGGCGCGTCGTCCCTTCCGGGTATGGCAATACGTGACATTTATCTCTCCGATGATCGCCGACCTGAAGGGCTGGCCACACGCTGAAAGTAGCTGCTACCGCTCAGCCTCATAATCCGGTAATCCTGAGAAATGGCCTCTCGAAAAGTGAGAGAAGATGGACCGTCTGGAAGCGAAGTCGATTTTAGTGGCTTCTGCGGAATCCGGCAGCTTCTCCGCCGCGGGGCGGCAGTTGGGGGTCCCCCTTCCCACCATCAGCCGGAAGGTCGCCGACCTCGAGGCTCACCTCAACACGCAGTTGCTGGTGCGCTCGACGCGCAAACTGGCACTGACCGAGGCCGGCGCGGCTTACGTCGCCGCCTGCAAGCGCATCCTCGAGCAGGTCGACGAGGCGGAGTCGCAGGCGTCCGGGGAATTCACAGTCCCCCGCGGCACGCTCGTGATGACAGCCCCCATTGTCTTCGGCCGCCTCCACGTCGTCCCGGTGGTCAACGATTTCCTGGCGAAGTTCGCGCAGATCAACGTCCACCTGACGCTCTCCGGCCAGACGCTCAATCTCGTCGACGAGCACATCGACCTCGCAGTGCGGGTAGGCGCGCTGCCGGACAGCACGCTCGTCGCAACGAAAGTCGGCGAGATCCGCCGGGTCGTGTGTGGCAGCCCAGCCTACTTCGCCGCGCACGGGACGCCGAAGAGCCCTGAGGATCTCATCGACCACATGTGCGTCACGTTCACGGCCCTGGCGGCAGGAATGACGTGGGTTTTCAATCCGCACGGCGGCCCAAGCAAGGGCGTCCGGCCTCTCTGCCGTCTGAAGATCAACACAGCCGAGGCGGCGATTGACGCTGCCCTCGCCGGCGTCGGGGTGACGAATGTCCTGTCCTACCAAATCGCCCGGCCAGTGGGCGATGGAAAGCTCCAAGTGGTGCTGAGGGACTATGAGCCCGATCCCGTTCCCGTCCACCTCGTGCACGCCGGTCAGGCACTCATTCCCTTGAAGATGCGTCGTTTCATGGAGTTCGCCGCACCGCGAATGCGCCGATCCCTCGCCGCGGACCTCTTGAAGTTGGACACGCCGGCGACCGCATTCGGTAAGGAGAAGTAGCGTTCGTCCTCGGCTCGCTGCCGAAGTCATGCTGCATGAAAATATCTGAAAGTCGGAACGCAGGGCTACCGGCGCGCTCTGCGTCGTATGACGTTTCTCCCACGGCATAGCGAACCTGGCGCAGAGCACCAACATGCCGCTTCAAGCTCAGTTGGACGCCCTCAAAGCGGAGCGCTATGCCAGGACGCCGCTGCACGCGACATTGGCCCTGCAACGCGCCGTGGACCAGCTGCTTGCGTCCGGACTGGCTGAGCGGGCTCTCCAGGCGGGGGATCGGTCTCCTTCTTTCCGCCTGCGCGACGGCAGCGGCGCAACGTTCTCCACCGACAACGCTCTGCGCGTCGGCCCAGTGCTGATCGTGTTCTACAGGGGACGATGGTGTCCCTACTGCAATGTGGACTTGGCTGCGATTGAGTCGACTGCCCGCGAAATCCGGTCCGCGGGCGCTTCCATTATCGCCATTTCGCAGCAGACGCCCGCCGAAAGCCTTCAGACCGTCCACCTTAACGGGCTCTCCTTTGGGAGCCTCGTCGATAGGCACGGCAGGGTCGCCAACGCCTTCGGTCTGCGTTGGAAAGTGTCGGCTGAACTCCGCGCTGTGCAGGAGGAGTGCGGGGTGGACCTCGCTGCCTTCAATGGCGACGCGGCCTGGACTCTCGCTATGCCCGCCCGTTACATTGTCGGGGCGGACGGCACGGTCGCGTACGCCGACATTAGCGTCGACTACACCCAGCGCGGCGACCCTTCGGAGGTCTTGCCCGTTCTCGACCGCCTCCGAGCGCGTCAGGGCCCTTACGGCAACTTGGGCGCGGCGGACGGTCGGCGCCAGTCCGAGGCTCCAGAAAGCGTGTCCCTGCGTCCCCGCAGGCCGCGAGCCGGTTCCTCGCCGCACGTCCGGGTGCCAACATTCAGGACGCAAGGTTAGCTCACGGGGAGCGCCCGGCGTCACTGGGAAGTCTTCGAGCGAGGTGGCCCGTGGACCAGACCACGACGGAACCGACGGTGAGTGCGTCATGGAACTTCATCAAGTCCGCTATTTCCTGGCTCTCGCCAGCACTCTGAACTTCACTCGCGCGGCCGAGCAGTGCAACGTCACACAGCCGGCGCTGACCAAGGGCGTCCAGAAGTTGGAGCATGAGCTCGGGGGCCAACTGATTTACCGCGAGCGCCAACTCACGCAGCTCACTGACTTGGGTAAGGAGGTGCTCCCGATGCTGGAGC
>JAQGHW010000945.1 GCA_028291505.1 Rhodopila sp.
GGCTCCCATGGATCGGTCGGGGATGCTTTGCTCCACCAGAGATTATCGGCGTTCTTCTGCCAGACCAACCCCTTCTCATAGGCCATCTCGATGACGCGGCCGGTGGTTGGGTCGATGATGCCGTTGACCGCGACCTGGCCGCCGGTAATTGACCAGGCGTTGCCTTGCGCGTCGACGATGGACTGAGTGGCAAGGCTGATTACGGTATTGTCCTGGGACGACATGAAGGTTTCCCTAAGACTAAGCAAATATTATACCACAAAGCGGAAATAAGAATATGCACGACGCCGTGAAGATAATCGTCCCACCGACAACAGCGTGGTGCATGGATCGGGGCAATTGGTGCCGGAAAGCCCGTTGGTATAGGACGGGTAACCTGAAGATATGTGCGAAAATCGGTCACAAGGCCAGGCGGTGCTGGAATTTGGCATCGTCCAAGAAGGTTTCCCTTTGTGGACGCCGGATAGGTGGCGCCTATCTAATTGAAAACATGGATAGCTCCGATGACCATCGGCGAACCCATTTCCGGACACCGGCTGAACCGCCAAAAACCTCGCTCGTGTAGCGACACCTGAATGGCCATTCAGTCGCGCGGGTAAATCATCGTAATAACGTTGAAATTCGTCCATGGGATTTCTTGTGACCGGTTTTTACAAGCATCTTCAGGTTACCCGCTATTGCCGTCTGGCACACCGGAGGGGCTATCTGTTGCGCGGATGGCGCGGCATCGCCGGCCCGACCTCCCGATCATTTTCGTGACCGGTTCCCCAGCCATCAGAACGAGCTTCGATGGGTGCGTCTGAGCCGTCGCGATTGCGACCGCGACTGTCTGTCGCCGCGTCTCCGTAGACCTCCAATCCGGTTTCGATCATGACATTGTCCCCGACGGTAAGCACGCAATTTCGCAGATCGGTCGTGACCGCGCCGGCATGGCAACCCGAACTTCCGTCGCCGTCCCGCACTCGCTTGAACCATCATGGCCGGCATGATGCGCCCGCAGTGCCGCCGCGACACAAGCATGTGCGCCAATGGCATGTTCGTAGGAAAGTCGAGAGGCGCTTTCGGGGTCATGAGCCTGAATCGCATCGATGATCGCGTCGTGCTCGGTCGCCTCGTTACGTGCTTGCTCGTGATTGAAGACATGCAGGCTGACCCGTGTCAGGCGCTGGAACTGCTCGGCCAGATCAAAGGCGACTGCCGCCAAGCGGGCGTTACCTGACAAATCAGCCACAGCACGATGAAAGAGCATATTGTGCTCTAGGAACCGTATCTCACCCGTATCGTCATTTACGAAGGCCCGGAATCGTTGGAGTACTTCCGCATTCATACCATCCACTCTGGCAGCTGCCGCGGCACAGGCCGGTTCTATCAAGAGATGGAAAGCAAAAAGATCTTGGACATCACGGACCGAAATAGGTTTCACCCGGTAACCCTGCCGTGGAAGCACCGTCACCAAATTCTCCTGCTCCAGGCGAAGCAGCGTGTCACGAATCGGAGAAGGACTGACATGGTACTCCTTGGCCAGGATTTGCCCTCGCAGTTCCTGTCCCGGCTGATACTCACCGGTCAGGATCGCGTGTCGGATCGTATGATAAATGCTATCGCGCAACAACACCCTGTTTGCCCCTCTCATTGAGGCCATCCAATTACGTCACCCTAATTTTGCGTCCGGGACAATATGCAATTCGACACTTACACGTATACGTGATGTTAGCGCACTGATTGTCGTCCGCGAGGCAGTGCTTTGCTTTCCATCCCAAACTCAAGCTTCATCCCGCCTACGAATCATGACTCGCGCTTCAGCGATAGTGGGTACTAGGCAAGGAAATGGGTATCCTACCATCCCCTGCGGACCTTTGGAGTGCACCAACGCCAGCCTAATCGTTACCGAGACGATATCGCTCAAAGATAAATGAATCGTTGGCGGCATCGTCAGCGCATTCGCTTGCCACGGCTCTGTCGCCGGCGAGCTTTCCATCTCTTGAATTGGGCGTGGATGCCACTCACGAGGAAGAACCCGTCCCGTTCGATTGCGCTGAGCACTGGACCGCTCGTGGCTGTGACGGGAATGACGTCTCCGACCCGGGCTCGCCCGAGTTGCTCGACCGAAACGGGCGGCACACCAGCAACGAAGAAAAACTGTTCCGTGGCGGCGCTGCCGGCAGGATGGAACAGCAGCGTTATCCGCCGGTGCGGATCCGCAAAGCGGGCAAGCCGGCTATCGAGGCTATCGAAATCAACCGGCTGGAGGGCTTGCAGCTCTGGCGCGAGGCCCGCAGCGATTGCCGTGCCAGCGTCCCGTACCGCGGATACCAGCAAATTGCGCCGCTCGTTTTCGATCTTCCAGAAAATCGAATAGAGCAGGGCAGGAAGCAGGATCAACACGACCGAGAGCGTGAACCCCTGCACGCGCAACGAGCGCAGCAACGCGGCCGGCACCCTGCGGCTCTTAGCCATCGTTGCGCCAGCGGTAGCCGAACCCGGGGTACGTCCCAAGGCTGTTGAAGTCTTGAGTGACCTCCTCGAATTTCCGGCGAATTCGTTTAATTGTCGCTCGCACATTAGCCCGGTAGCCCTCTTCGCCCGTCCCTGCGACG
>JAQGHW010000023.1 GCA_028291505.1 Rhodopila sp.
CCCACCGGCCGACAAAGATCCACTTCAGGAAGATCGCACCAACAACCGGTGTCACCACGTGCGGCAAAAAGTTCAACAGCGTAATGGTCCTGACCGCTCGGGTTGCAGCATACAGGGCCAAAGCCAAGGCCAGACCTATGAATAACTGCAGGGCGACGCTACAGCCGACAATGATGACCGTGGTCATCAGGTCTGCCCAGAACCGCTGATCCCGTAGCAGGTCGCTATAGTTTCCGAACCCGACGAAGCGGATCGAGCCGGCACCGAGATAGTAGTCGAAGAAACTATAGTAGAACGCGGAGGCGAACGGATACAGCAGCACGACTGTCATGACGATCAGGCTGGGCAACAGAAACGGCCACAATGCGTGATCCGGCAAACGCCTGCGGGAAAGCCGGGTCCGGCGATGCGACGCCGTACGGCTGGCGGATGCCGCTATATCGGGGGCGGGGGATGTCATTCGCGGTGGCCGCCCTGGTCACTCATAGTAGCCGCGCCGTTTCAGCAGGTCCTGCACCTCGGACGCGCCGGTATCCAGCGCTTCCTTTACCGACATCTGACCGACGATCCCCTGCACCATGCGCTTCGTGGCGACTTCCGCGGCTTCTGTGAACTCCGGCAGGTCGGGAAGCGGCTGACCGGCTTCCAGGCACTGCGAGATCGCCGGGTACCACCGATACTTCGCCTGGATCTCCGGGTCATTTAGCACGGCCTTGCGGGTCGGGGTCGCCAGGTCTGCCGCGCCATGCTGGTTGGCCTCGTTCAGTGCCGTCGCGAGAATCCGGAACAAAAGGTCGCGGTCTTTCGCCGAATAGCTGGAGATCGCATAGCCGTCGGTCGACATACCCTGATGACCGCCGGGTGGCACCGTCCATTCCATCTTGCCTACAACGTGGGACTTCTGCGGATTGTCCATCGCGGCCGCGCGCGTCGCCCATTGCTGACCCATGGCGCAAAGATCCTGGCCGAAATTCACTGTATTCTCGTCGTTGCCTTGCGCGGTAAAGCCCGACACGGCGTACTGCGACAGGCGCTTGTAAAGCTCGATCGCCGCGACGCCCCGATCGCTGTTGAACGTGGGGCGCCAGTTCTGGTCGAACCACCCGCTGCCAACCGTGTTTAGCACGCTCTGCAGCTCATAGGGTGGCATGTCCCATTTCAGGCTAATACTAACTGCGTTCCGCCGGGGCGAGTTCAGCGTCTTAGCCAGCTCGACATACTCCTCCCAGGTTTTTGCCGGCTGCAATTTGCGTTCCTGGAATATGTCGCCCCGGTAGGCATAAAGCAGCGTATTGGTTGTCAGCGGAAGGGCATAGATGCGGCCCTTGTAGGTGACGCCACGCAGCGACGCCGGCGCGATGTCGTCCAGGCGGAACTCCGCGCGGTATTTCTCGAACAGGTCATCCAGCGGCTGAATCCAGCCGTTCTTGGCGTAGTTCATCGTCAGGACGCCGTTTACCCAGAGCAGGTCCATGCTGTCCGCGTGCGACGAAAACGCCAGCCGCTGCAGCTGCATGGCATCCCCCGACGGCATCAGGCGTGCATCGACCTGCACGCCCGGCACCGCCGCTTTCATCTTGTCCGCGTAATATTCCAATGCCGGGTACCGGTGGCTGATCAGTGCAACCGTCTGGTCCGCGCGTGCGGACCGTGCCAACGCGGGAAGGGCAAGTGCGCCACCCAGTACGGCACGCCGGGGCACTCCATCTTTCATTGATTCCTCCCATCATTCTTCGTTGGACCGTGCTGGTTCCCGCCTTGTATCCGTGGTTCAGTCAGGTCATGGGGTTCAGCAGCCGGCCATAGGTCGCAAGCGGGTTATCAAACCGGAGCTTCTTGACAAGGCCGGCGTCAAGGCAATCAGGCAGGGCCGCGTCGCCGTCGAAGTTCCAATGCGGATAGTCGGTGGCGAACAGCAACAGTTCATCTGATTTAAAGTGATCGAGGATGCGCAGCAGTCCTCGGGAGTCCGGCGGACCATCGATCGGCTGCACCGAGAGGCGTACATTGCTGCGAACGATATCGGTGGGAGAACGGTCGACCCATGGTATCTCCATACGAAGAGAGCGCCAGTACTTGGTCAGCCGCCACAAATGAGCTGGCAGCCAGGTTACGCCTGATTCAAGCAGCACAACCTTCAAATCGGGAAACTGGTTGAACACGCCCTCACAGATCAAACTGCTGAGCTGCGTCTGGAATGCCTGGGCCTGGTTAACGTAATCCTCGGTATAGAAAGCCGGCCAGCCGGTCGGTGCGGGGGCGTGATGATAGGCGCCGCCGGCGTGGATCCCGATCGGCAGACGATGTCGCGTCGCAGCGGCGTAGATCGGCCAGAGATGACGCTTTCCAAGCGGATGGTCGCCCCCGGCCAACATCAACACCTGGACGAAGCGGGGGTCCATCGCACATCGTTCTATCTCATCCACCGCACGCTCGACGCTCTGCGGTGCGATGATAATCGAGGCACGCAGGCGCGGTTCGCGGTCCAACCATTCGTGGACGATCCAATCGTTCACCGCTCGTGCAAGGGCCGCAGCCAGATCCTCGCTGAAAAGAGCCTGGATCCCATAAAGGCAGTTCACGATCGCGATGCCCGATCCGAAATGGTCGAGCGCGTCAGTTGCCAAGCGGCCGAGGTCGGCGCCGGGCTTGCCGGCACGGGGCCGCCAGTCGGGGCGGCATGAAATCGGTGCGTTCGGCGGGTAGCTGATCGTATCGAGGTCGTCTAACCCGCGGGTTACCACGATCTCACGCCAATGGTCTTCGAGATAGGGAAACAGAGCCGTAAGGCTGGGCACAGCGGGATGAATATCGCAATCGATGCCTGAGCCGAGTTGCAGAGTCACAGCCAGTGGTCCCGTTTGTTTTGCGTCAAAATTTTCTCCCCCATCACGTTCTTGGTTCGAGTATTCTGGTTCGCGCGCGGTCGCGCAAGCGCGGGACCGATCCGGCCAGGCGGCTTCCGGGCACGGGCGCGTTCGGAAGCTTTGTCATCGGGCGATCGCGGCGTTGGTGGACGGATGGGATGTTGGGAGCCGATATGGGATGGGGTAGAAGGCCTGTCCCCGTTCTGATCCTGGATGCCCGCCGTGCCCCTCAAGGCCAACGCCAAATCGCGCCACCATATCCCGAAGCAGAAGCGCCGGCTGACCAACTGGCCGGCCTACGAATCGAGCCTGCGCCAGCGTGGCAGCTTGACGGTGTGGTTCACCGACGAGGCGATCGCAGCCTGGCGCGCGGAGCCTCGGACAAGCCGGGGTGGCCAACCCTGGTATTCGCCGCTGGCCACTCTGACGGCACTGACGCTCAGGACGGTGTTCCGGCTCGCGCTACGCCAGACGGAAGGGTTGATCGGCTCGATCACCCGCCTGTTCGGCCTCGCTCTCCCGGTGCCGGACCAGACCCCCCTGAGCCGGCGGGCGGCGACGCCGGACGTGCCACGACCGCGCGCCGGCATCAGCGCTGAGCCCGTGCATCTGCGGGTGGACAGCACGGGGTTGAAGCTCTGCGGCGCCGGCGAATGGCTGATCGAGAAGCACGGCACGAGGACACGCCGGTCCTGGCGGAAGCGGCATATCGGCATGGATGCCGCCACGGGGGAAATCGTTGCCGCCGCTCTGACGGCGAACGACGTCGATGACGCCTCCCAAACCGGCGCTTTGCTGGACCAAGTGACCAAGTGGACGGGTCTGTGATCTCGTTCACGGGCGACGGCGCCTACGATCAGGACACCGTCTATCGCGCCGTCATGGAGCGCAATCCTGCCGGTGGCGGTCGTTGTCCCGCCACACTCCACGGCGGTGTCGAGCGAGACGGCCGAGACCGATCCAACACAGCGCGACCGCCATCTCCAGTGTATCGCTGAAAAAGGCCGGATCGCTGGCAGAAGATGTCGGGCTACAACCAGCGAAGCCGCGTTGAGGCCGCCATCGGACGATACAAACAAGTGATCGGCGATGGGCGACCGAGCACGCGAGGGAGGGTGCGCTTCCGCACGGACGAACGTCGCACCACCGAGTTTGCCGTCGCCGTCCTTGCCTTGAACCGCATGCGGGGACGGGGACGCCCGACCTCCGTCCGCATCGCATGAAGGCGGATGGGGCCGCTCTGACCCGCTCGTTGATCCATGCAACAACGCCGCCGGGGGATCGTTATAGGATGAGTATTGTGATTGATCGAAACCGGGTGTGACAGCTTGGCGCGAAGTGTTGACCTGATAGGCCAGAACGAACGAGACGCCCTTTATGGCGCAACACTTCCTCTTGTCCGCCGCCACGCGCTCGCTCAGTCCGGCCAAGGTCATGCGGATGTCCGAGCGGGGTGTCGAGAACGTATTCCGGCGCCTGCGCTGGCCGCAAACGGATGGCAAGCCGGTGTGTCCGAGCCGCGGCTGCCAGATCTGTTACGATTGTTGCCGTTCGGAAACCCAGCCGCGGTGGCGCTGCAGGGCGTGCCGCGCGGATTTCTCGGTGACGTCCGGCACGTCCCAGCCCTAGGCCACCGGCACCAATGAGAGACGCAACAATCCGACTCTCCCTGAACGGAAGCCGAATGAAGACAATCGCAGATATTTCTCGTATTGTGCCACCTTCTCTTCACCCACCACAGCTACCGCCTCTGCTCGTCTTCGGCGCAGATTCTGATACCAAAGATCGCAGGTTCGGGCGTATTGGATGCGGTCATTGCGGAGCATCGTCAGCTCAAACAAGCCGGCGGCCGCCTGGACGATCTCATACGGTTGCGGTAATTCGGCGTCCGGAAAAATCTGCGTACCGATAAATTCGTTGACTTCGTGCGGCTGCATCGTGCCATACGCGATCGTCTGCAGCGACATCGCCCCTTGCGGCGTCAGCCATGATCGACATCTTTGAAAGAACTCGCGATAAAGATCGATTTTCTCTTTCGCGCTATTGCCGGGGCTGGCGAAATGCTCAAGCGCGCCGATCGACACTATCGAGTCGTACTTGGTCACAGGTTGATGGTTTAGCCAGCTCTCTTTTTGCACCCGTAGCCGCGGGATACTGCGAGCCGCGATGTACTGGACTTGCGCCTCGCTCAAGGTGAGGCCAATGGCGGTCTCAATCCAGTCATGGGTCAGTGCCTGTTCTAGCAAGCTGCCCCAACCACATCCGATGTCGAGGATGTGGCGCGCACGCGATATGCCGGCTGCATCGAGGTGATAGTCAAGCTTACGCCGCTGAGCCGACAGCAGGTCCGTCAGATCATCGCCCTCGTTCCACATAGCGCATGAATATGTCAGGGT
>JAQGHW010000042.1 GCA_028291505.1 Rhodopila sp.
GCGTCTGCCTGAACGCCTCTTGTGTTGAAATATTAGGGTGCGGTGCGCCCGCGCGAACGCCAAGCCCGAGGCGGGAGACGACGATCTCGGTCCTCGTCTCCGGATCGACGACGCCTTGCTGGATAAGCTCATCCATCGCCGTGTCGATGACGAAGGCGGCATCGGCCGTTTTTCCCTCAGCGATGTTTTTCATAATGACTGTCGTGGGCTGCCAGGCGATGGAAACAGCATGGCCCGCGGCCTGAAAGTCGGGAACGATAACTGCGTCGAACGGCGCGCGTATCGCGAGGGCGCACATCAGGTTCAACGTTGCTTCATTCTTTCGATGGCTCATGGTTTCACTCTCAATTGTCCCGACTCATCTTCCGTAACAGGCTCGGTTCCACCTCGGCCATTCGCCGCACGCCGATCAGTGCCATATCCCGGTCGATCTCCTCGCGGAGAAGCCGGATCGCGTGCAACGCGCACTCCAGGCCGCCGATGGCCGCCGCGTAGAGCATGGGCCGGCCGACCAGGCAGAAATCCGCCCCCAGCGCGATCGCCTTGATCACGTCCGTGCCGCGCCGGATGCCACTGTCGATGATGACCTTCATCGCGCCCTTATCCGCGGCGATTTCCGACAACACGTGGAGCGGAGCCATCGTGTGGTCCAGCTGCCGGCCGCCGTGGTTGGACAGGATGATACCGTCCGCCCCGCACTCCCGCGCCAGGCGTGCATCTGCCGGGGCCAGCAAACCCTTGATCAGCAGCCGTCCTTTCCACCGCCGGCGGATCGCCTCCACATGCCGCCAGGACAGCTTGTCGCGCGCAATCGTGTTCCGCACCGACTGCTGGGACATCATCGGCGGCCCCCGCTCGGCCTCGGTGTTCTCAAAATGCGGTGCGCCGTGCTTCAGGAAGGTCTGCGCCACAACACCGAAAAGCCAGCGCGGATGAGTCGCCGCCTGCCAAGAAACCCTGGGAGTGACGCGGATCGGCATGCCGAAGCCGGTTCGAATGTTGTGTTCGCGATTGCCCAGCATCGGCGTATCGGCGGTGACCACGAGAGTACCGTAACCGGTGGCGGCACCCCGGTCCAAAAGCCGGTCGATACGGGCCTGATCGCCAGGCAGATAGGCCTGGAACCAGGCGTCCTGATTTTGCGCGTACACGTCCTCCAGCCTGATCAGGGACGACCCGCTCAGGATCATCGGAATATTCGCCTGCCGGCCCGCCTCGGCCAGCACAAGGTCGGCGCGATAGGCGATGAAGGCAGCGCCGCCCAGAGGCGGGATGCCGAACGGAGCGGCATAGGTGCGACCGAACAGTTCGACGCTCTGATCCCGACCGGAAACATCGCGAAGCATACGCGGCAGCAGTGCATAGTCCTCATAGGCGGCCTGTGCACGACGGAGCGCCATGCCTGTTTCAACCGCGCCCGCGACATAGTGGAAGATCATGGGCGGAAGCCGGCGCTTGGCGTGACGCTCGAAGTCCTCCAGCGCCAGCAGATCGCGAAAGCGATAGGGTGTCGCCTGGGGGCTGTGTTTCAGGCTGGTGACCGGTCGGCCACTGCCGATGATGGCCGGTGCTGCCTCGGAAGAGGCGTCATTGCGGCCGAGCCGCACGGCCCCGGTCTGGTTTGTGGTCAAACAGTCACCCATTCTTGAACGCTGTCAGGAATTATGAAACCGCTTACAACTCAGCATGACCGACCGGCGGCGTCAACGCGGACACCGCCATATCGGATCGCGGCACTAGCCGATATAATGCCCTACAGCGGAGGGCGGCTGAGCAGGCTTTCGATGAAAACAAGAGAGCTCAATGAAGAACAGGATCGCTTTCCGCTCGCGCGAGACGTCGCGGCGCGTGCCGGCGTCTCCACGGCGACGGTCTCCCGCGTCCTGAACGGCACACCGGGTGTCCGCGCCGACAAGCGAGAGGCTGTCCTGCGCGCCGCGGCCGAAATGGGTTTCGTCGCCAACGCGGCTGCCCGCGCATTGTCCCTGCGCCGGTTCAAGACGGTTGGTGCCATCATCCCCAATATCGAAAATGAGGAGTTCATCCGCGCCATCTCTGCCCTCCAGAAGCACCTGTGCGAGGCAGGCTATACGCTGCTCCTCACCAATGCCGGCTATGACCTCGATATCGAGCTCCGCGAAGCGATCGTCCTGCTGGAACGCGGCATTGACGGCCTGATGCTGGTCGGCGACATCCACCAGCCGGAATTATTTGCCCGCCTGCAACGCCACGCCGTGCCGCTTGTCCAGACCTTTACCCTGTCGAAGGAGCGGGACTGCGTCGGTTTCGACAATCAGGCCGTTGCGCACCGGGCAGCGTCTTACCTGCTGGATCTGGGCCACCGCCGGATCGGCGTCGTCACCGGCTTGCGCAAGGAAAACGACCGTGGCGGCGCGCGCGTCGAAGGCGTCCGCCAGGCCCTGGCCGCTCGGTCGCTTTCCATCCATCCGGCGCACGATATCACGACATCCCATGGCATCGGCGCCGGGCGGGACGCACTGCGGCAGATCCTGAATGCGGGTGTGCCACCCCCCACGGCGATCATCTGCGGCACGGACCAGTTCGCCTTCGGTGTGATGATCGAGGCGCAGGCGAGCGGTCTGCACGTCCCCGACGACCTGTCCGTCATCGGCTTCAATGACGCCGACTATGCCGCTTTCCTGACCCCGCCCCTCACCACCGTCCGGATACATGCCGCTGAAATCGGCCGCATCGCCGGCGAGAATCTGGTGGCGCGCATGGCCGGCGAAACCCGGGTCCGCGTCACCGAAATCCCCGCTGAACTCATCGTCCGCGGCAGCACCGCGCCGCCGAGCTTGACCAGCCGGCGGGATTGACACGCCTCGTCGCAAGGCTAACGTAACCTGAAACCGCTTACAGAATATATCCTGAGGAACCGCGAATGGCCGCGAACCCACCGCCTGCAGACCGCCCGCGCATCGTCCTGCTGCATGCCACCCCGATCGCCATGGCGCCCGTGCAGACCGCCTTCGCGGAAACCTGGCCGGAAGCCGAGATCGTCAACCTCCTCGACGACGGGCTGACCATCGACCGCGCGAAGGAAACGGATCTTTCGCCGGCGATTATTGCGCGGTTCGTCGATTTCGGCCAGTACGGCTACCGGATGGGCGCGACCGGCGTCCTCGTGACCTGCTCCGCGTTCGGTCCGGCTATCGACAAGCTGGCCGCAAGCGTGCCCGTTCCTGTGCTGAAACCGAATGAGGCGATGTTCCAGGCCGCACTCGCCAGCGGGAAGACGATCGGCATGCTCGCCACCTTCGCGCCATCCGTCAGCACAATGACCGATGAGTTCGAAGAATATGTCGCGCAGGCCGGCATGAAGGCGACCCTGACCACGATCGTGGTCAAGGACGCGATCGACCTGCTGCGCGGGGGTGACGCCGACTTGCACAACCGCTTAGTGGCAGAACGCGCCCCGGAACTCGCGCATTGCGATGCGATCATGCTGGCGCATTTCTCGACCTCCCGGGCAGCCGCTGCCGTGCGGGAGCGCGTCACCGTGCCCGTCTTGACCGCGCCACATGCGGCGGTCGAACGGATGCGCGGCCTTGTCGAAGGGCCCTTCCGTCGCGGCTAGGAGAGCCTTGGCACTCGGTTCGGCACCAGACACCCTCGTCGGCTCACACCACCAATGCCTTCTGTCAGACAAAGTCTTCGCTGATACACATCAGTGCCGGGCCACCCGTCCGACGAGCCTGACGGCATGCGTAGACCAATCCCGAGCCCCTGCCGCCAACAAGCCCGCTTTGGTTGCACCCCAAAGTCACCATAATGCCACACGTGGCACGGCGGCCGACCGTTGCTCAGCTCGTGACTGAGATCGCGGCGAATATCCGAAGCGTCGAGGCGGGCGGGCCGCTTGTGCAGGAAGTCGATATCATGAAGGGATACTAGCCCCACCCGCTTGTAGCTGGGTCGGCGCGGCCCTTGCTTCAGGCGGTGGTTTCGGTTTGAAAGAGACTAATCCGATCGTGGGATCAACGAATAACGCCAGAGGTGGGACGATGCGACCGAACAAGATCAAGCAGATGTGGCGTGCCGGGCAATGCGCGACGCTGGGCTGGCTCTCCGTGTCCCATGGGTTCACGGCCGAGGTCATGGCGCGCCAGGGCTTCGATGCCCTCTGCGTCGACCTACAACATGGCACCGCTGAAATGAAAGACGTCCTGCCCATGCTGCAGGCGATCTCGCAGACCGACACGGTCCCGGTCGTGCGGGTTGCGTGGAACGAGCCCGCGACCATCATGAAGGCCCTGGACCTTGGTGCGATGTGCATCATCGTGCCGCTGGTCAATACCGCCGAGGAAGCCGCGAAGGCGGTAGCCGCGTGCCGCTAT
>JAQGHW010000055.1 GCA_028291505.1 Rhodopila sp.
CGCTCCAGATACGCCGTGTCGCTACAAAATAGTCGAAGGTACTTTCGCTCTCGACAAATTGCAGATGCATCAGCCGGCTGGTGGCATCGTCGATGTAGACGAGCAGGGTGCATTGTGGCCCGCGACCCTCGAACCACCAGTGCTCTGACCCGTCGATCTGGATCAGCTCGCCTAAACAATCGCGCCGGTACCGCGGCTGATGAACAGCCTTCAACCGGGCACGGCGATCCTTCCATAGACCTGCCGCGATCATCCACTGGCGAACCGTCTCGCGCGCCAAATGAATGTCATGGAGCTCCGCAAGTTTCTCTGCCGCCAGAGTCGGGCCGAAGTCCGGGTAACGCTCCCGAATGATGCCAGTGGCCGCATCGCGCAAATCCGCAGGGTAGCAGCGATTGCTCGGCCGGCCGCGCTTCCGGGAGACCAAGGCCTCCGGACCCCGCAGCGCGTAGGCCTTGGCCAGTCGGAACACCTGACGCCGACCAAGGCTCATCAGCGTCGCGGCTTCCGTTACCTTGATCCTGCCTACAGCCAGATCCTGCAACACGCTCATCCGGTCGATCTCCGTCCGGCTCATCGTAATCACCGTCATCGGCCCAATGCTTCCCATCCAAAACCGTGGAGGGTGACATCTCTATCTGGGCCAACGGTGACTTCTCTATCTGGCGTCTACAGTATGTCTTCGCAAATCGCGTGTTATGGAATATTTCCTTAGGCCAGCCGATATGCTTTGCGACCAAATCCTATCAGTTAGCAAACTTGCTTTGAGGATCTCTAGCTTGGTTCAATTACTTTCCTCTATGATCAGCGCGCAAGTTGACATCAACACGCACGTCACCGACATCGTCAACGTCATCAAGTTCGAGAGCCTCGATAATATCGTTCTGGTGGGCCACTCGTATGCTGGCCTGATCATCACGGGCGTCGCCGAGCAAATCGGCTCTGCGATCTCGTCGATCGTCTATCTCGATGCGTTCCTCCCGGACGATGGCGATACGCTCGTCAATTCTTCGCCCGAGAAAGTAAGGGCCGCAACGTTCGCCGCGCGCGATAGAGGTGAAATTTCGCGCGCGATCCCTCCCGTCGCTTTCTTTGGCGTGAATGAGAAGGACGAAGCCTGGGTCAGCTCCAAGCTGACGCCCCACCCTTTGGGGACGTCCTTTACGCCCATCAAGATGACTGGCGCTCGCGAGAAGATTGCCAAGAAAACCTTTATTCGCACCACGGGCTATCAGTCGCCGTTTTTCGACAAGGCTTTGGCGCAATGCCGGATCGACAAAACCTGGCGGACGTTCGAAATCGCAACGGGTCACGACATCATGGTCAACATGCCGGACGAACTGTCGAACCTGATTCTAGATGCGGCGTGAATTTTGACTTCCGATGCTTAGTTCGCAAAATGAGAGTGTGGCTCAATCTCGGTGCAAATTGGTTGGCGTTGCGCGTGCTGGAGATAGGCTGCATCTGGAGGGATAGAAAAATCAGCATTATAGAGCCCTGCCCCGGACCAGGAGGTGCTGGGGGTCGAACGGAAAGAGGCAGGTTGGTCTCAGGAACCGCTGAACACGCCAGACCCGCGGCGGTTATCGTTCCCGTTGGTCACCGATCCGAGGGCGCCGCCACTGCGTCCCGAGCGGCATATTCCGAACTCCATCGCCACGCTCAGGCGGCGGCTTATTGTCGCTCTGGTCGAGCATCTGCCGCGGTGCCCCTGCTGCGGCGCAGGGCGGGTGACGCCAAGGAAACGGAATTTGTTACACAGTAAGACTAATGCGGCCTCGAGCATTCTATCCTCGTCAATCAAATTGAATGCGCTTGGACGCGCCAGCCCGTCGAACAAACCAGAAATGCACGACTTAGCATCACCGGCCCGAGGCGGCGCGACCAGTGCGCTGGCGCGCCACGATCATTTTGAGGATGCCGGGCGTGCCATCGCCGATTTCGAGCCCCATGACGTCGCGCATCCGCTGCTGATGGGGCGATGCCATCGAGCAGCCATAGTGGCCGAAGGTCAGGAGACAGCGGTGGAGGGTATCGAAGGCAGCGGTCGGGATGAAGGACTTTACCAGCGCTGCCTCAAGCGTGTGAGGCTCACCCGCATCGCGTAGTTGAAGCGTGTGGTAGGCAAGCTGCCGACCGGCCGCCATTTGGGCTTCGCCTTCGACCAGCGGGAAAGTGACCCCTTGGAAGCGGGCAATCGGACCGCCAAAGGCTTCGCGTTCCTGCGTGTAGCCCCAGGCTTCGTCCAGTGAGGCCTGGGTCGTACCGATGCACTGAAGCGCAATGAGCGCTCGGCTGTAATCGAAACCCTTCATCACCTCGGTAAAGGCCTGGCCCTCCTCTCCGATGCGATGGGTCGCGGACAGGCGTACGTCGCTAAAGAAGAGCGAGCCGCGACCCGACATGTGAGCGCCCAGATTGTCATATTGGGCGTGGGAGAGGCCTGGGATGTCGCGGGGCACGAGGAACGCAGTCACACCGCGCGCTGCCGAGGCTTCGTCGCCCGTACGCGCGAAGATCAGGAAGGCATCGGCGCTATTGGAGAAAGTCACCGAGGCTTTCTCGCCATTCAAGATGTAGGATTCGCCTTCGCGCTTGGCAGATAGCTTGATTGATCCCGCATCTGACCCGGCATGCTGCTCGGTCACAGCGATCGCGAACACGCTCTCGCCGCGCGTAACGCGCGGTAGCCAATAATCCTTGATCTCTGCTCCGGCATTCCGGACAATTACGGCATTGCAAAGCGACTGAACGACGGCGAGGCCGGCGAAGTTGAAGTCTCCATAGGCTATTTCTTCGACCATCACGCCCATCGTGACGGCATCGATGGCGTGGCCGCCATATTCCCTGGGCAGGTCACGACCCAGGAGGCCCGCCTCACCCATTGCACGAAGCAGGCCGCGGTCCAGCACAAACTCCCGGTCGCGCTGGATGTAGGTCGGCAGGAGCTTCTCGCGGGCGAACTGCCGAGCGATCTTCTGGAGCGACAATTGGTCCGTATTCAAAATCATCTAGCATCCTTCCGAGATAGAGCGCTCCGGCCGGGCGACGGCGCTTTGTGACTGAGCGCTGGCGAACCGATACAAGACTGCCGTCGCCATCCTTGAGTCACGGCGGCCCCCAGTGAGGGGAATCGTCCCCATGGAGCGGTCGCTCGACCTTGATAATATCGGCGGCGAGATCCCCGAGATTCTGCGAGCACCATGGGTCAGCGAGAACGCGCGAGAGATCAAGCACCCGGATGCCTGCAAGGGGACCACCCATAGGGATGAGTTCCTGATTAAATCAGCGAGAGACGTGTTGGCCGGTCGCCGGCGTGAGACTGGAGCGTGCTCTCGCGAGGGCCCGCCGGTCCAACCCGCTGAATGATGGCGCTTCCGGATGCTCCTCTTCATCGGCAAATTCTCTCAGCGGTGTCTGTCTCGATTTCTCGCGTCGGGATCTACAACACCCGACCATAATCCATCGAGTTGACTTGTCAACACACTCAATGATCCCAATGGACCATCGCGCGAAAGCACAGCGGACTGGAATTGGCGGCCCCGCCGCGATTCCACGCCGCAATTCCCCAGGGCCCACTTTGCATCGAGATTGAGGAGGATTCTTTTCTTCATGACCAGCGTGTGATCAGACGTCGAGGTGACAGCGACCGGCCATTGCTGTCACCTCGGCAGTTTTACCTGGCGATGGGCGATCCACAAATTGAACTCGACGATTGAATGCAACTCGGCGATATCCTGGTTGGGGTCAAGAAACGCGCCGCATAGCAATGCCACCAGCAGTGCGATCCAGGCGATGATCAGGCTCATCATGGCGATCAGCCGAAACCGAAGCCAACTGGGGCATTGATCTCAACCGGGGCCGGGGCCGACGCCGGTTGTTCGGTGAATTGTGCGGCGGCCGGCGCCGGAGCCGCTTCCTGCGCGACGGCGGGATGCATGGTGGCTACGTTCATGGTCAGGCCAACCAGCGCTACAACGGTCCGGAACAACATCTGCGTTCTCCTGTATTCAAGTGTTGACACAGGATATCCAGAGCCGCTCGCTGTCGCTGTTAGGCGGTTCACTGGAATCTCGTCGAGCGATTAAATAAAGCAACCGGGCGATTTATGATTTACTGTTAATCGGTTCACAGCGCCGGTCGGGATGGTACGACAGAGTGCGACCCAGGACGCGCAATTCCGTGTCGTCCGCCGAGGAGACTCAAGATCATGCAAAACAAGCTATCCCGTGGCCTCGCGGTACTGGCGCTTGCTGGCGTCGTCGCGATGCACCCCGCCGCTGCGCAGGATCCGTCCAAACAGAAGACGCAGGACGGCAACAGCACGACGACGGTCGGACCCGGCAGCGCGGCCTATAAGCAGAAGACCCAGGACGGCAACAGCCCGACGACGGTCGGACCCGGCAGCGCTGCCTACAAGCAGCAGACGGCCGGCGAAACTCTGCCGTTGGCCGGACCGGCGAGCAGTGCCTACAAGAAGAATTAGTCACCCGGACGCGACGGGCAAAAGGCGGGGAAGGCAACTTCCTCGCCTTTTGCTTTGGTTCACGACTCCGCTTCCGACAGGCGCTCCAGGATGTCGCGATCATGAATTGTGATAAAGCCGCCCTTGACCGCGAGATAGCCGGCACGGGTCCATTCGACAATGTATTTGTTGATGCTTTCCCGCGTGATCCCGATCAGGCTCCCGAGTTGCTGCTGCGACAGCTTGATATCGATGCGGACATGACCAGCCTCGTCCGACTTGCCGAAGGTGCGGGCCAGCCGCAGCAGGCCGCGTGCGACACGGGATGGCGTATCCCTTAGCAGGGCGTCTTCCAGCGCTTCGCTGGTCTGGCGCAGGCGCTGACAGATCACCGTGATCATCATCGCCGCCGTATCGGGATTGGCGGTCAGGATGGGCATCAGGCGGGCGCGCTCCAGCACCAGGAGGTCGGTGTCATCCAGCGCGACGGCGTCCGCCGAGCGCGGTCGACCATCCAGCAAGGCGATTTCACCGAACAGGTTGCCGCGGTCAATGTAGTTGAGGATGATTTCCTTGCCATCGGGCGCATAGGTGCAGATCTTTACCCGCCCGTTTACCACCGCCATCAGGCTCGCGCCGGTATCGCCTTTCTGAAAAATGGTCGCCTGTGCCTTATGGTGCACGAAAGCGGCATTTGCCGCGACCCGCGACAGTTCTTCCGGACGGAGATGGCGCAACACAAAGTGGCCGGCCAGTATGGATTCCCGGTTCAATGGCACAGTTGCCATGTCATCACCCCTCGCCTTCAACTAGTCATCATAGCGTGTGGATTGGATTTTAACCACGATTCATAGTAACGTGGGGCAATAGAGCAAAGGGCGCTGATGGAAGACATTACACGCCGGCTTGCCGCGATCGTGATGGCCGATATCGTCGGCTATTCGCGTCTTATGGGTGCCGACGAGCGCGGCACGCATCAACGCGTGCAACGCCTGCTGCGGGAACTCATCGAGCCGACCATCACGGAACATCGCGGCCGGCTGGTCAAACAGCGTGGTGACGGCTTTCTCTCCATGTTCGACAGTCCGGTCGAAGCTGTGCGTTGTGCCATCGTGATCCAACAGAGCATGGTCAGCCGCAACCTTGACTTGCCGAATGAACAGGCGATTCGCTTTAGGATCGGGGTTAATCTCGGTGACGTGATCGTCGAGGCGGACGATATTTACGGCGAAGGGGTCAATGTTGCCGCCCGGCTCGAACAACTTGCCGAACCCGGCAACATATACATCTCCGGTGGCATCTACGAACAAGTCCGCTACAAGCTGGTCTGTGGCTTTCAGTCGCTGGGCGACCGGCGGGTTAAAAATATCTCCGATCCGGTGCCGACGTATCGCGTCCTGCCTGATCCCGCCTCGGTGAACAACGCCACAACAGGCCGCAAGAAGTTCTGGTATGGACTGGCGGCGGCGGGGGTGACGAGTTTCGGGGTCGCGTTCGCCACAGGATCGTTCTGGCACCCCGGTTGGGTTAACAGCGCCATCACGGCTGTCGCACCGCCGCCCAGCGGCGCGCCGGTTCCGTTGGCCGCCGCCGACAAACCAGTGCCTCCCCCGGATGGCGATCGCCCGGCCGCCGCTGGTCACGTCCTGGAGGCAGCCGTCATTCCGGTGCGTCCGCAAATCGAGCCGCCGCGCATTGCACCACCGCCCGTCGCGCCAGTCGCACCGTCGCCTACGGCCGCCACGATCGGCGAACCTGACATGCTGCCCATTCCTGGCGGTCATTTCCTCATGGGCAGCAATGGCGATATGTCCGAACAGCCGATTCATGGTGTGACGGTGCGGCCATTCCTGTTGGCGAAATACCCGATTACCGTGCGGCAATGGCAGGATTGCACACGGGCCAAGGCGTGCGTGTATCAGCCGAGCGGCAACGACGACGCGCCGGTGACGAACGTGAGTTGGGACGACGCCCACCAGTTCGTTACGTGGTTGTCGGAGGCGACCCATCGGTCCTATCGGCTGCCGACCGAAGCCGAATGGGAATATGCGGCACGTGGTGGCACGGAAACCCGCTACTGGTGGGGCAACGTGATGAAGCCGGGTTTCGCCGTCTGCAAGGGATGCGGCAATGCCGTGACACCGATGAAAGTAGGGACCGGGCTGCCCAACCCGTTTGGCTTATACGATATCAGTGGTGGTGTCGCGGAATGGATGGAAGATTGCTGGGTCAAGGATTACAGTGGCGCGCCGGCCGATGGATCAGCCCGCCGCAGTGCAACTTGTGGCGAGCATGTCCTGCGGGGTGGATCCTGGAATAATGGTCAAGACGATATCCGCTCAGCAAGCCGAGACTATTATAACGCGTCGGTGCGCTACCCGACCCACGGCATCCGCGTGGCACGCTCATCCTGAACCAGGAGCCCATGACATGGTGACCAGACGTATGATGTTGGCATCGCCGCTGATACTATCCACATCCGCTCTTGGCAAGACCACGGCCCCCCAGGATGCTTATCTTTACATCATATGGCCAACCGACGGCACCCACATCAAGGGCGCGTTCTGGTGTCGCTTCGGACTGCGCGGTATGGGCGTGACGCATGCCGGGGACAAAACCCCGAACACCGGCCACCATCACCTGCTGATCGACATCGATGAGCCGCTGGAACCGGACGTGCCGATTCCATCGGACAAAAAGCATCTACATTTCGGGACCGGTCAGACCGAAGCGCGCATCGATCTGCCACCCGGTCCGCATACGCTGCAACTGGTCTTGGGCGATGCCGATCATATCCCGTTCGATCCGCCACTCGTTTCAAAAAAGGTTCGTATCATCGTCAGCTAACCGAGTGGCCAGAGACCGGATGGCCAGGGGGTTGCGCTTCATTTCTGAAGGCGTTGTTCAACCTGGGCGGGGATATTTGATTGACAGTCCCAGCAGGTTACGAAATGCTCATGTTGCCGGTCCTCACCGCTTGCCGCCCCTCGAACATCGTTGCTGCCTGCAAAACCTGAGTGGGCTTCGCCCACACAGGGGTCCTTCGGCCGGGGATCGGCTGGCGTACAGGCAGGCCAATTATACGCGGAGAACGTCTGATGATATGGAACCCCATACGTCGTGCCGTACGGCCGATTTTCGGCGCTGTCGTACTGGCCCTCGGCCTTGGCGCATGCGCTACGCAGGTGACACAAACCGGCAGCTACAAGCCAACCGGCGGCACCATGCCGCGCCCGCAGCGTGTGCTGGTGTCGGATTTCGAGGTGGATCAGCAGGCAGTGCAGCTTGACCAGGGCATCGGACCCCGCGTGATGCGGACGCTCGGGGGCAGTGCACCGCCGACAAGCCAGGCGCGGGAGGTGCAGGATGCCATCACCGAGGCGCTGCTGGACGATATCCGCAAGATGGGCCTCCCGGTGGTGCACGCCATGGCTGGCACGCCGGTGCAGCCGAACGATCTTCTCGTACAGGGCCAGATCCTTAAGATCGACGAGGGCAACAGGACCCGCCGACTGGCGATTGGCTTTGGTGCCGGCAAGAGCTCCGTGGACGCCAAGGTCCAGATTTACTATGGCCGAGGCGAAGCGCAGCCGCAGTTGCTGCAAACCTACGACGCGGACGCGAACAGCGGACGCAAGCCCGGCATGGGGCTGGGTGTCGCGTCCGCCGCAGGCGGCGGCAGTCTGGCTCCCGCGGCAGTCTCCGGCGCCCTTGGCGTGCATAGCGAAAAGCAGGGTGTGGCGGGAGAAGGCCAGCACCTCGGCGATCGGATTGCCTACAACCTGGGCGAGTTCTTCGTGCAACAAGGCTGGATACCGGCATCGTCTGCTCCATCACGCTCGCTTCGCTGAGAACCAGGCGTGCCCGGCGTATCGGCTGCGCCTGTGGCGGCGGCGTGTCGGGACGTCATACCGCTGGCAGAACTCAGGCTACGTCACGCGCATCACCTTTGAAGGAGCATGGGCATGGCCGACACGGATGGGTTTCCGTTACCATTTCGGAATACTATTGGTGAGGCTGCGGTCAGAGATTATGCGTTGACGTCTCTCCTCGTGCTGGAGGGGGTGACGCTGTTCGTCGCCGCACCGCTCGCTGGAATGGGGATCCGAGCCCCATTGTTAATCGGCGGCATGCTCGGCGTGTCGCTGGCCCTTGCGATCGTGTTTATTTCACCCAGCATGGGCGCACGCGTTCTTGCCATACTTGCCGCGGCGCTCGCCGTCGGTGGCGCCGCTTTTCGTATCACCCATCCGTCTATTCGATCCATCTGGTTGGGCCATGGCGCCGCCATGGTCGCGGTGTTTGCCATCTCTTTGGTGATCGGGCGGGCGGTCTTCGCGCCGGGACGCGTGACGCACCACAGGATCGAAGGTGCAATAATTCTTTATCTCAACATCGCCGTCATTTTCACCTCGGCCTACCGGCTAATCTCGGAACTGGATCCGGCAGCTTTCAGCAATGTTCCCGCCGGCCAGGCGGAGGCCGCGGCAATCAGCGGCATGCTGTATTTCAGCTTCACCACCCTGACTTCGACCGGGTTCGGCGATATCCTGCCGTTGCATCCCATCGCGCGCAGCCTGACCAACCTCGAGTCCGTTCTGGGCCAATTGTACCTCACCATATTATTAGCGCGCCTGGTGACGATGCATGTAGAAGCGCGGCACGACTAGCCCGACCTGTAAACAATACGGCAGGCGGCTTGCAAATGATGCGAATACAGTGCTAGCGTTCACCTAGTATCGCGCATCATAGAAGCGCGATACGTCGGTTTTGGTTTGAAGTTGCCGATTCACGCGGCGAAGCGTGGTCGCGTCGCGACTCACGCTTCTCTGCGATCGGGTACTAGATAGTTTAGTCGTGCCGTCGAAGCACGCCACCGGGAGGATTTTATGCGGAGCAACTGGATCTTCCCGGGAGTT
>JAQGHW010000068.1 GCA_028291505.1 Rhodopila sp.
TCGTCTGCCAGCAGCAGCTTCGGACCCGTGGCGAGCGCGATGGCGATCATGGCGCGCTGGCGCATTCCGCCGGAGAACTCGTGCGGATAGCTGCCCAGTCGCCGCACCGCATCGGGAATGCCGACCAGATCGAGCAACTCCGCCGCCCGGCGCAACGCCGCCGAGCCGCGAATGCCAAGATGCGCGGCCAGGCTCTCGGTGATCTGCAATCCCACCGTCAGCACAGGGTTGAGCGCGGTCATCGGCTCCTGGAACACCATGGCGATGTCGCGCCCACGCACCTGGCGCATCGCGGGCTCCCGCAGTGCCACCAGGTCGCGCCCTTGCCATAGCACCTGGCCGGTGAGCTGCGCGGTACTCGGCAGCAGTCGGAGCACCGCCTTTAGGGTCAGGCTTTTGCCGGAACCGGATTCGCCGACGATGCCCAACATTTCGCCCGCAGTGACGGATAGGGTCACGCCGTCGACGGGCCGAGCGCTGCCGATGCTGACGGTGAGGTCCTGGAGGGCCAGCAGCATCATCGCCGACGCAGCCAGTCGGTGAGGCTATCGCCCAGCAGGCTGAAGCCGGTGCCGGAAAGCACGATAGCGATACCCGGGAAGATCGACATCCACCACGCCGTGGTCATGAAGTTCTTGCCGTCGGCGATCAGCACGCCCCACTCCGCCGTCGGCGGCTGCGCGCCCAGGCCCAGATAGCCGAGCGACGAACCCAGCAGGATGGCCAGCGCCATGTCCGTCATCCAGTAGACAATGATCGGCGTGATCGCGTTGGGCATCAGATGGCGGAACATGATGCGCAGCGCCCCGTAGCCCATCACGCGCCCGGCGGCGGCGTAGTCGAGCCGAGCCTGCCGCTGGATCTCCGCCCGCATCAGACGCGCGTAGACGATCCAGTTCACCGCGCCGATCGCGACATACATATTCATCAGCCCCGGTCCGAGCACTGCGATGATGGCAATCACCAGCACGATGAAGGGGATGGTGATGAAGACGTCGACGATGCGGCGGAAGATCGCGTCGGCCCAGCCGCCCACATAGCCGACGACGCATCCCGCGAGCGTGCCGAACATGGCCGCGAAGACGGTCGAGAATACTGCAATCTGCAGATCGATCCGCGCCGCCCAGATGGTGCGCGAGAGGATGTCACGGCCGAAATTGTCGGTGCCGAACGGATGGGTTCGGCTTGGCGGCCGGAGCAGCGCGCTATAATCGAAACTTGTCGGCGAGTATGGCGCGATCAGGCCGGGCACGGCGGCGCAGGCCAGGAACAATGCCAGGAGCAACCCGGCGACGACCGCGATGGGACGGATCCTCCGCCGCCTGGGGGCGGCTGCCGGGACCTCGGGCGCCGCGATGGCCGCCTGGCTCACGCAGCCACGCTCAGGCGCCCATTCGGGGATCGAGCAAAGCCTGGATCGCGTCCACCAGCAGGAATACGACGGACACCAGCACCGCCAGCACCATGGTCAATCCCTGCACCACCGCGTAGTCGCGCGAGAAGATGCTGTCGATGGTGAGCCGACCGATGCCGGGAATGGCGAACACCGTTTCGGTGATCACCGCGCCGCCCACCAGGGAGCCGATGTGCAGGCCGAGCAACGTGATGGTGGAAATCCAGGCGTTGCGCAGGACGTGCCGCCCGAGGATCACGCGCCGGCTCAACCCCTTGGCGGTGGCGAACTCGACATACTCGGCCTGCAACACCTCGATCAGCGATTGTCGCAGATTGCGCAGCAGGACCGCCGACAGCGACAGCGACAGCGTCAGAGCCGGGAGGAACAGGTAATACAGGTCCTCGAAGAAGCCTTTGCCGATCCCGCCCACGGGAAACCAGTGCAGGCCCGCCGCGAGCACCACCAGCAGCACCAGCCCGATATAGAACACCGGCACGGACAGGCTAACCTGGGAGACCACGCGGATTGCGGCATCGGTCCAGCTGCCTGGCCGCAATGCCGCGACGAAGGCGAGCGGCACGGCAATCAGCAGCGCCATCAGGGCCGCCATGCCGGTCAGCATCAGGGTGATCGGCAGCCCCTCGCGGACCAGCGTGATCACCGGCACCCGCAGGGTAATGGAGTCGCCGAACCGCAGCGTCACGGTATGGATCAGGAATTCCCAGAACTGGACCAGGATGGAGCGGTCCAACCCGAGTTCGTGGTGCAGTTGCGCGATCTGCGCATCGGTCGCGCGCTCGCCGAGGAGGGTGAGTGCGGGGTCGCCCGGCAGCAGCCGCATCAGGGTGAACACGAGAAGCGCTACCATCACCACGCTCGCCAATATCTGGCCGAGCCGACGTGCGAGGATTCCGAGGACATGCATCCCGCCCGGTTACTTCTCGATATAGGTGTTGGCGAAGATGTTGTTGCCCAGCGGGATCTGCACGAACCCCTTGACGACTTTGCGCATCGCGACCGGATAGGGCACCTCCATGGCGAAGACGATCGGCGCGGCAGCGGCGTAGCGCTCCTGGATTTCCTGGTATTCAGCCGCGCGCCTGGCGGGGTCAAGCTCCTCCTGGCTCTTTTCAAACAGCTCGCCAATGCGTTTGTCCTCCCAGCCCGAGCGCCCGGCCTGGCGCGTCGGGAAATAGGCGAGGATGGAGGTGATCTCGTTGGGATCGTTGATGTCGTTGGTCCATAACGAGGTGCGAAGCTGAAAATCAGCGGCGTTATAGCGGGCGAGGCGCGTCGCCGCTTCCAACGGCTCGATCTTCAGTTTCACCCCGATCTGCGCCCAGAGTTGCTGGAGGATGGCGAACTTCGCGGCGTCGTCGGCGCTGCCGGCGAGAGCCAATCCGGTGATCTCGAAGCCGTTCGGATAGCCCGCCTCGACCATCAGCGCTTTCGCCTTCGCGATATCGTACGGGTAGAGCGGCGCGGGACCGTAGGCGAGTGGCGTGGACATCGGCATGAAGCTACGCTCGGGGGTCCCGGTTCCGTAGCTGACCACCTGGATCAGGGCGGCCTTGTCGGTGGCGTAGTTCAGTGCCTGGCGCACCCGCACCTCACCGAGTGGGTTCTTGCTGCCGTCCTTCAGGGTCGGACGGTCGTTCATGGCGAAATAATTCACCTGCGCGGCCGGGAACAGCACCATGTCGAGGGCGGGATCGGCCTTGAGTTCGGCGACCCGCGAATACGGAACAAACTCGGCGATATCCAGTTCGGCGGCCCGCAACTTGAGGATGCGCGTTGCGTCGTCGGGGATGATGACGAACCGGATGGTGTCGAGATAAGGCAGCGCTTTGCCGTCCGTGCCGGTCTTCCAGTAGTACGGGTTACGCACCAGAACCATCTCGGTGTTGCGCTTCCAACTCTGCAGCGTGAACGGGCCGGACCCGACCGGGTGGTCGGCGAACGCCTTCGACTTGTCGAGCAAGGTCTCGCCTGGCGCCGCCATGAACAGCTTCTCGGGCATGATGCCGGCATTGAACGTGGCTAGCGCCTGCAGGAGCACCGGATCGGGATGTGCCATGTGCAGGATGATGGTGTCGTCACCCTGCAGGTCGATGGTTGCGATCGAGGCGAGCAGGAACGCGAACTCGCCGCCATCGGTCTTGGAGCGTGCCCGATCCAGCGACCATTTCACATCGCTTGGTAGCAGCGGCGAGCCGTCGGCGAATTTCAGACCTGGCCGAAGGGTCAGGGTGACGGTCTTGCCATCCTCGGCGGTTTTCCATGCGGCGGCGAGTCCTGCCTCGACACCGGCGCCGTCGGCATTCGGCTGCAGCAGCGTGTCGTAAATGTTCAGCGAGATCCAGATATCGGCATTCTGCGCGGTATGGGTGGGATCGAGGAACTGGCTCTCGATCGCGCGCCCGAACACCAGTGTACCGCCACGGGTTGCCGCTTCGGCGGCAAGTCCCAAGGTGGCGAACATGAGGCAGGCCACTAACCAGATCGCACGTCGTGTCATGTCGGTCTCGTCCGTTGCAGGGTCGCGCAAGCCTACCGGGTCAACGGGATGCCGCGTCAAGAACTGTGTTTGACGCATCGGGGGATCGAACGCTTTTTCGAGGTTGGCACCAGCAGGTCTGGGGCGACAGAACCCTGCTGCTCAGTGACGACGGAGACTCCATCACTGGAACGACGACCAACGTCGGCTGCGGGACTGCCGATTACTGATCTCCATGCCACCGGCAAACCACATGGGAAAAAGGGGAGCGGAGGCTTGCGGAGGCACACCCAATCGGGGCTATCGCCGATCGATGCCCGCATT
>JAQGHW010000095.1 GCA_028291505.1 Rhodopila sp.
GCCTCGCGCTCGAGGTTCATACCCGGAACTCTGCTGCCGCTGTTCGAGAGCGTGACCTGGCCCATCCTCGCAACCGACGTGGCGAGGCAGGCGGCGATCAGCCAGGTTCGCATCGATGTTGGCGCGCGCATGCGCGGCATCTGGCGGTGAGGCCCATCATCCACGTCAATTTAGTGCCTGTCCTCAGCTTGAGGCCGCGGCAAACAGCCCAAGCAGTCGCGACTCCACGTCGCTGACCGCCGGAACGCCCAATCCCTCCCGAATATAGGCGGCCAACGCTGCCGCCGCGCCCCGCGCTGCGGCCGGAGGTCACGGTGCCAACAGGATCGACAATGCCTGTTGATACGCGACCTCGGCCCGAGCCTTGAGTTCGGGCGTGGTGCAACTACCGATCGGATGCTGGACTTTCATGAACGGATAGTCCACGAGGCCCATGATCTTCGCGATATTCTTCGCCGTTACCTCGAACGGTTCGGTGGTGAGCACCACCGCCCGCTTACCCAGTTGTTCGAAACTAATGCCGTCGTGCAGACTGCACGTTGAGCATGAGCCTCAATCACCCAGGCCGGTGATCAGGAAGTCCACCTCCTGCGCGGCCTTGGCCAAGATTTCTGCCGGAGCAGGGGCGCTGGCGTTCGACTTGGAATAGATTGTGTGAACGATACAATTATGGCGGGTGACGAACAGGTCGGCGACTTCCCGCAGCATTTCCACGGCGTTCAGCTTGCCGTTCTCCAGGATGCCGATGGTCTTGCCGTCCAATGAGGCGAGGGCCGCCGCGCGGGACAGGTTTCGTTCTGTGCCGGACGACGTCGGATCATACAGTTGCACGGATGTTCCCTCCTTTAGTTGCAATCGATGCAGACCCCGATGGGCTTGTGCTGCATGATCGAGCTTCGGCCACGACTCCATGACGGGATGAAGCAGGAGTGACCGCCAGCGTCACCACCACCCATCGTGATGAGGATGTCATCGGGCGTCAAGCCGCGATGGAACTGGCCGGCGTCGGCCAAGGGATTCGCCTCCAGCCCGTGCTGCTTCTCATATTCGACATCGCGGAATTTGCCGACGGTCTTCATCCCTTCCACGGACCGCTTGGCCTGGGCAAAGAGGTATTCCTGTGCGTCCTTGCGGGTCCACCCCGTGGCGGCGACGATGTGCATATGTTCGGGGGCCAGGATCACGACGCTTTGGCCCAGCGTGATGCAGCCATAGTTGGCCATTGCGTCGGCAACCGACGTGAGCACCTGTTCGGGCGTGTTGCCGCCGTGGTTTTCCACGTTACAGAATCCGCCGCCGGCGAAGACGGTGACGCTGGATACGCCTTGCGGATAATCCTGGGTCTCGCATAGCAGCGGCCATGGGTTGCCGCGGACGCGCTCGGCGATGCAGAAGCTGTATTTGCCAGGGTTACCCTGGGTGGATTTGTCGGAGATCCCGGGGATCATTTGGAAGACGTTCCGCAAAATGAGCCTTACGGCGCGCCCGATGGTAGCGTTCGCTCGATTGCCGGGTCCGAACAGGTTTACGTCGGCGTTCATCCCAATATTGTCGGCGTAGGGGCCGCTCACGATCAACAACGGCGCCGAGCCGCCGGTACTGGCGGCGGAGCCATGGAAGTTGAAGCCGAGCTTGTCCATTGCCTCGAAGGCGGCGACCACGACGGGGAAATACTCCGGCAGGCAGCCGGCCATCACAGCGTTCGCCGCTGCGGCGTGCACGGTGAGTTGCAGGCCGGTGGCGAGGTGGGTGGCGATCACGGCCTCCGCAGGACGGCCCTCATACATCAGCATGGCCTGCACCCGGTCCACGACCGGGGGAATGACAGGCAGGCTGTCGGTCCAGCCTTGTTCGTAGCAATAGTCGATCGCGGCGAAGAGATCGTCCGGGACCTCGTGGATACGGTGGGAATCGAGTGGCATATACCAGGGCTCCTGGTGTGGCGGGCGAAGACCCGCCATCGAATTCCAACTTGGGTATCGAAGATACACAACAATTCAAACAGACTGCTCTTGCACTGCCAAGCCCGCGCGACCGGACCAAGGACAATCGCTTGAAGCGAAGGGGATTGAACTAACCCGCTGCGACGGTGGGTGGGCGAGGTCGCCTTAACACTCATAAGGGTGTCCGCTCCTCGGACTTATCGAAGCAGTAGCGCGCTATTGGTATCGAATTCTGGCCCAGGAGGACGCAGCAGGCTGGGGCAATGCGCGGGGGGATGCCGTTAACGGATCGTTTAACTTTGGGGGATAGCCTGCTGTAGCCGGCTGTGGTGTCGCCCACGGGCATAGCTCGATCACCGGATAGGCGCGTCCCTCTCCAACTGGGCGCGCCTGTTTGGTTTCCGGAGCCGACCTTGGTTCAGCGGTTGAGACGACTTCGTCTTCCTCAGGGCACCTCTCAGCTTGCGGCCGCGGCAAACAGCAGTAGCTGTCGCGGCTCCGTGTCGCTGATCGCCAGACTACCCAATTCTCCCCGAATATAGGCGACCAACGCTGCAACCGCGCCCTGCGCCGCATCAGCGGCAATTCGCGCCGCAATCGCCCGGCCCTGCACCTCATCGCGCGCGGCCGCCAGGCCACTGCGCACGTGCGCCTCGACCCGCGCCGCCTGGGCAGCCTCAACCTCGCGGCACACCAGACGGTCCGCTGCGTGCCGATAGGCGCGGCAAATCTCCGCCGCGTGCGCGATGTGCGTATCCACGAAGCCGCGCAGCCGC
>JAQGHW010000099.1 GCA_028291505.1 Rhodopila sp.
CATCCGCCTCGGCGGTCACATGGCCGCGGCTTGCGGCGAACGAGGAAAAATCGCTCAGGTCGTGGGCGTACGACTCGATCGTGTTTCGCGCCGCGCCGCGTTCGACCGTGAGCATCTCAAGGAACGCGTCGACCTTCGGGTCCATGTGGCGGCCAACGACCTAATGCGACGTGAACTTGTCGTTCGGCACGACTTTCTCGACCGCCTGGTGATGCGGCGTTGGCGGGAAAACCCCCAGCATCAGAACGCCGCCCGCCAGGGCCACCAGGCCAGCCAGGACGACAAAGAAGAAAATGCGAATCATCGAGGCTCCTGAATCGGTTCTCCGGATGCCCGGAAGCCGAACAACCGGGCTGGCGGGCAATCAGACTCGCAGGCCAATGTGGCACACGGGCTATCAGACTCGCGGGCAATCGCCTGTTCCGGCCCCGGTGTGCTAGCGTCTGGAATTATGACACGCAACACGCCTCTGCGGGAGGCGATTCCGCTTCCCGACACAATCGCCGGCCGCAGCATCGTGCTGGTCGGCTTGATGGGTGCTGGCAAGACCTCCATCGGCCGCCGGCTGGCCGCGCGCCTGGGTTTGCCGTTTCGCGATGCCGACCAGGAGATCGAGTTGGCGGCCGGCTGCACCATTCCGGAACTGTTCGCACGATACGGCGAGACGGCGTTCCGGGACGGCGAACGCCGGGTGATCCGCCGGCTGCTGGCGGGCGATCCCATGGTGCTGGCGTTCGGCGGCGGCGCCTTCATGGACCCGCGCACGCGCGACGCGACTCGGGCCGACGCAATCACGGTCTGGCTGCGCTGCTCGCTGCCAACGCTGCTCCGCCGGGTGGCGACCCGGGAGAACCGGCCGCTGCTGAACGGCGTCGACCGCGAGGCGACACTGCGCCAGCTCATGGAACTGCGCCATCCGTTCTACGCCGAGGCTGATCTGATCGTGGATTGCGGCGATGAGTCGCCAGACTTCACCACGGTGAGCGTCATGAACGCGCTGGCGGACTGGAAGCCCGCCCGCCGGCTGCACGTGGTGTTGCCAAGCACCAGCTACGACGTCGTGATCGGCGACAACCTGCTGGCTCGGGCCGGCGCATTGTTGGCGCCCAAGCTGCCGCAGAAGCGCGCCGTGGTCGTCACCGATCAGAACGTCGCCGAACTGCACCTGAAGACCTTGATGGATGGATTGGCGGAAACGGCGATCCAGGCCAGCGCGATCGTCATCAAGGGTGGCGAGGCGTCCAAGAGCATGGACACCTACCTGGACGTGGTCGACCAGTTGCTGGAAGCACGGGTCGAGCGGCGAACCGCGGTGATCGCACTGGGCGGCGGCGTCGTCGGCGACCTGGCCGGGTTCGCGGCAGCGACGACACTGCGCGGGCTGCCATTCATCCAGATCCCGACGACCCTGTTGTCCCAGGTTGATTCGTCGGTCGGCGGCAAGACCGGCGTGAACACGCGGCGAGGCAAAAACCTGGTCGGTGCGTTCTACCAGCCGAAGATGGTGCTGGCGGATACCGGCACCCTGGGAACCCTGCCGCCCCGGGAACTCCGCGCCGGCTACGCGGAAATCGCCAAGGCCGGGCTGATCGGCGACGCCGCGTTCTTCGCCTGGTGTGAACGGCACGGCCAGGGCGTCGTCTCCGGCGACCGTGAGGCGCAGGCCGAGGCGATCAAGCGCGCATGTGCCTTCAAGGCAGCCGTGGTCGGCGATGATGAGCGTGAGGAAATGCCGACGGACGGGCGCGCCTTGCTGAACCTGGGGCACACCTTCGGCCACGCGCTGGAAGCGGAGTTCGGCTACGACGGCGGCCTGCTGCACGGTGAGGGCGTCGCCATCGGCCTGGGCCTCGCGTTCAAGCTGTCCGCCAGGCTGGGCCTTTGCCCGGCGGCGGATGCGGAGCGGGTGATCGCGCATGTCTCGGCCGTCGGGCTGCCGGCGGATCTGTCGATGCTGAACCGCCGTTTCTCGGCCCAGACGCTGATCGGGCATATGCGGCGCGACAAGAAGATGCGGGATGGGGCGCTGCATTTCGTGCTGGCGCGGGGGATTGGCCAGGCATTCACCAGCGCCGATGTGCCGCCGGACGCGGTGATGGATCTGCTGCGCGAGGAAGGCTGCGGTGCATAGCGGGTCGGCGGCTGCCCACAGGCAGACGTCGACGCGAGCCACCCACACTCCGACCTGAAACCAGACCCAAACCCGGAAGATGGAACCGGCCGAATACGACCTGATGGATGCCGCCGAGGACCGCATGTGGTGGTATCGTGCCCTCCACGTTCGGATTTGCGACGCGCTGCAGGATGTAAGTGGGCGCGTCCTGGACGCCGGCTGCGGCACGGGCGGCCTGCTCGCCGCGTTGGCAGCCAAACGCCCAGACCTGGTCCGTTTCGGCATAGAATGGGACGCGCGAGCGGCGATCCGCACACGCGGCAAATCCGGCGCGATCGTGGCCAGGGGCACAGTCAATGCCCTGCCGTTCGCCGACGGCTGCTTCGACGCTGCCGTCTCAGCCGATGTCCTGTGCCATGCGGCGGTCGATCCCGCGACGGCGCTGGCCGAACTTAAACGGGTGCTTCGGCCGGGCGGACGGTTGGTCGTGAACATGCCGGCGTATCAGTGGATGGCCTCCGCGCACGACCGGCGCGTCCATAATGTCCGCCGGCTGACGGTCGCGAAAACCGCCGCGATGCTTCGCCAGGCCGGATTCGGGCGCGTGGACGCAAGATACTGGAACGGACTGCTGCTGCCTCTCATGATAATACAGCGAAAAATCCTTGCTCGTGGCGACGCTGTGTCCGATGTCGCCCCGTTTCCGCCATGGCTTGACACTAAGTTGCATGGGATGACGGAGTTTGAACGGCGCCTGCGCTTCCCGCTTCCCGTCGGCGGGTCGGTGCTGGCAATAGCAGAGAAGCCATGAACGACACGGTTACCCTCGTCCAGACCCGAACTCTTCCTCCGCAGGCGGCGCGGATCGGCCTGTCCATCGTTGTGCCCGTCTACCGCGGCGCCGCGACCGTCGGACGGCTGGTGGATGCGCTGTCCGATCTCACCCCCGCCGGCGGGCTGGAGGTTGTGTTGGTCAACGACGGCAGTCCGGACGGCTCCGGCGACATCTGCCGCAACCTGCTGTCGACCGCACGCGTCCCACTTGTCTATGTCGAGCACGCGCGCAACTACGGCGAGCATAACGCGGTGATGACCGGGTTGCGCCATGCTCGGGGCGAGTTCGTCATCACCATGGACGACGACCTGCAGAACCCGCCCGAGGAAGTGGTCAGACTGTACGACCACACGAGGTTGGGCGGCTGGGACGTGGTCTACACGCGATACGCGGTAAAGCAGCATGCCGGCTGGCGGAACCTGGGCAGCCACTTCGCCAACAAGGTCGCCGACCGGCTGCTCGACAAGCCGAAGGGGCTGTACCTGTCCTCATTCCGCTGCATGTCGGCAATGGTGGTGCAAGCGGTTGCCCGCTACAGCGGCCCCTATCCGTATGTGGACGGGCTGATCATGCAGGTGACCCAGCGCATCGACAGCATCGAGGTGCGGCATCTGCCCCGGTTGGAAGGACGATCGAACTACAACCTGTCCCGCCTGGTACGTCTGTGGCTGAACCTGGCCACCAGCTTCTCGCTGGCGCCGTTGCGGTTGGCGATCTTCGCCGGCCTCGGAATGTCGGTGCTGGGCACGATTGGGGCGGTCGGCACGATCTCGGAGGCGCTGTTCGTCCATAAGACGCCGTCGGGCTGGGCGTCCACCATGACGGTGCTGCTGCTGGTGTCCGGCGTGCAGTCGATGATCCTGGGCGTGCTGGGCGAGTATGTCGGGCGCACCTTCCTGTCCGCCAACGGCAAGCCGCAGGGGACGATTCGCATGGTCCAGCGCAATACCGACGAACGGGACCCGGCATGAGCCTGTACTGGCTGATTCTGACCGCCGCCATCATCACCAGCATGGCGGGGCAAACGCTGCTGAAGACGGCCGCGGGGGCGCCCGATTTCATCACCCAGTTATTCGATCCGCGCACGCTGGTGGGGTTGTGCCTGTATGGCGGGGCGGCGCTACTCTACATCATCGCGCTACGGCGGATTCCGATGTCGGTCGCCCTTCCGTGTACCGCCATTTCCTACGTCGCGGCGGCGTTGATCGGGCACTATGGTTTCGCCGAACCACTGAGTGCGACGCAGCTTGGTGCGCTCGCCCTGATCTGCACCGGCGTGGTCATACTCGCGTTTGCATAATACCAGCGGCCCGAAGGGTCGGCTGGTGTATGCACGCAGAGTCGGAGTGGCGACTGCGCACGAAATCAATAAACCCCGGCATCACCGGGCAGGATCAGGCCGCGGTCGGGGTGATGCCAGCGTAGCAGCGTCTCAAAGCCAGGGACGCTGCCGTCGATGATGCTGACCTGAGGCTGGTAGTAGAGCTCAAGCTCCTCGTGTTCCAGGGCGTGGCGCAGATCCATTTCCAGCCCGCGCCGAACCTGGGCTTCGAACGCCATCGCTGGTTCGAAGAAGCGCCATGTGCCGCGGCCGTTGCGTTTCGCCGCGTATAGCGCCATGTCCGCGCGGCGCAGCAAATGATCGGCGTCCTGATCGCCCCGGTCAGCCAAAGGGCGCAATAGTATGCAATCGTTGGCTGCATCTGGCGAACCGGCGGGCGTTGGGTGATCCCGAACAATCGATGTACTGGTGCCCGACGATCCGCTGCGTGGCAGCACGGTCCATGCTAAACCGATGAAGACCCGAATCGCGTTTCGACAGGAGGAAAGCCGATGGCCGACACCAACAAGCCTCAACCCGGCACGATGACCGACCGTAACCTGGCGCTGGAACTGGTCCGCGTCACCGAATCCGCGGCACTGGCGGCGTCGCGCTGGATCGGCCACGGCAAGAAGAATGAGGCCGATGGTGCGGCGGTCGAAGCCATGCGCAAGGCGTTCGACGCAGTGGCGATCGACGGCACCGTGGTGATCGGCGAGGGCGAGATGGACGAGGCGCCGATGCTGTATATCGGTGAGAAAGTCGGGTCCGGCGGGCCGGAAATGGACATCGCAGTGGATCCGCTGGAGGGCACTACGCTGACCGCCAAGGGCGGCCCGAACGCGCTCGCCACCATTGCACTGGCCGAGCACGGGAACTTCCTGCATGCGCCGGACATCTACATGGACAAGATCGCGGTAGGCGGAGGCCTGCCGCCCGGCGTGGTGAACCTGGACGACTCGGTGGCGCAGAATCTCCGCAACCTGGCGCGCGCCAAGAAGCGCGACGTTTCCGAACTGGTGGCCTGCATCCTGGATCGCGACCGGCACAAGGACCTGATCGCCCACTGCCGGGAGGCTGGTGCGCGCATCATGCTGATCAGCGACGGTGACGTCGCCGGGGTGATCGCCACCGCGATGCCGGACACCGAAATCGACATCTACCTGGGCTCCGGCGGCGCCCCGGAGGGCGTCTTGGCCGCGGCCGCGCTTCGCTGTGTCGGTGGCCAGATGCAGGGGCGGCTGTTGTACGAGTCCGACGACCAGATCGAGCGGGTCCGCTCAATGGGTCACGCCGATCCGAAGCGTTGCTTTTCGGTCGAGGAGATGGCGAAGGGCGACGTGATGTTCGCCGCCACCGGGGTGACGACGGGTGCCATGCTGCGGGGCGTGAAGCGTAGCGTGGGTGGGGCGGTCACGCACTCGATCGTGATGCGCAGTCATTCCGGCACGGTTCGCTACATCGAGGCGTACCATAACTTCGTGCAGAAGACCTGGACGCCGACCTAGTGCGGCGTCGTTTCTCTACCGCCATGTTCCGCTATGCGCGGACTGGCGGCCGTGACCGGTCCGGGTGGTCCGGAAGCAGGCCATGCTGAACCAGACCGGCACCGTCCTCGGCGTCACCAGCAGCCTGTCCGGCCGCCGTTGGCTGTGGCGTTCGGGGGAGGAACGCGTCGCCGCCGGGATCGCCCAGCGGCTTGGACTGCCGGAGATCGTCAGCCGGCTGCTGGCCGCCCGCGGTATCGGCATCGACGACGCCGCCGATTTCCTGGAACCCACGCTGCGGGTGCTGCTGCCGGACCCGTCCGCCATGACGGATATGGACATCGCCGCCGATCGGCTCGCCGATGCGGTCCGGCGTGGGGAGACGGTGGCCGTCTACGGCGACTATGACGTGGTCGGTGCATGCAGCGCCGCCCTGATGGTCGGCTTCCTGCGCGCCTTGGGATGTCCGGTTCACCACCACGTGCCGGATCGCCTCAAGGAGGGCTACGGCCCCAATGCGCCAGCGCTATTGTCGCTGGTCACCCGGGGCGCCAGCCTGATCGTCTGCGTCGATTGTGGCACCGCCGCCGCGGTCGCAC
>JAQGHW010000123.1 GCA_028291505.1 Rhodopila sp.
ACCGCGAAGAAGGCGACGAAACCGAGATCGAGAAGCCCGGCGAGCCCCACCTCAAGATTGAGGCCCATCCCCATCAGGATGTAGAGCCCGACCAGCATCATGACCTGGCCGATATAGGCGCCGGCGACCAGCGGCAGCACGATCAGCCCGACCAGCACCACGCCGCCCATCGTCAGCTGGCTGCGCCTGCGCTCCGCCACGGACAGTGTCGCGGCGTCGCGATACCGGGCGCGCGCGACCGCCGACCAGGCGAGCGTGACGACCACGACCACGATGAACACGATGGCGGCGCCCTGCGGCGTCAGTCCCTCCCACGTGTACAGCTGGTCGTTGACCGCGGTCAGCGTCTCTCTGGTCTGCAGCATGATCTGGATCAGTTCCTGGAACACGCCGGCGATGATGACGGCGGTGCAGCCGACGATCAGCACCCGGCGGATCAGCTTCGGCGTCAGCGTCAGCAACGCCCCGGCCAGCCCGGCAGCGGCGGCGGCCCCCACCAGAAGCAGTGACCCGGTCGGCACGCCCATGTCGAAGGTCAGCATCTGGGACAGCAACGGCGACAGCGAGATGAACATCCAGCGCAACGACACCGCATCCATGACGATTGGCAGCAGCGCGACAACCGCACCCGCGATCGCGCCGGACAGCATTCCGTACATCAACCGAGCCGCCAGTCGGTCCACGCCGCGCGCAGCCATGAGCCCGGCGGCGAGACCTAGGGCGACCAACGTCGCGAGGCCCAGGCTCATCACCCCCACGACGATCGCACGCTCGTGCAGCTTCAGCAGCAATCCGATCATTGCGAGGTAGACGCCGACCACGCCGAATTGCGATCCGGTCAGAAGCGTGCGCCGGATCGCAGACGTGGCATGCGCCGCTTCGGAATCGTGCAGGATAGTCGCGATGGCCGCGTCGATAACGCTCATGCGCGCTCCTTCACCAGCCGCTCGCCGAACAGGCCGTTGGGCCGGAATATCAGCACCATGATCAGCAGCGTGAACGCGATCAGGTCGCGCAACTGATACGGCGCGGCGATGCCGAAGCCGTCGAAGAACAGTGACGGCCCGACCGACTCGAACAGACCCAGGAAGATGCCGCCCACCATCGCGCCGGGCACATTGCCGATGCCGCCCAACACGGCGGCGCCGAAGGCCTTCACGCCTGGGGTGAAGCCCATGAAGAAATACACCTGCTTGAAGACGAAGGCGTACAGCACGCCCGCGATGCCCGCCATCGCGCCGCCGAGGGTAAAGGTGAAGATCACCACCTTGTTCACGTCGATGCCCATCAGGGCCGCGGCTTCCTTGTCCTCCGATACCGCGCGAATGGCGGTGCCCATCTTCGTGTGGTTGACGATGCCGTACAGGATCGACATCGAAACTACCGCGCAGCCGATCACCAGCAGGTCGATCTTTGGCACCATGTAACCGAACAGGTTCAATTGCGCCTGATGCCAGTGCAGATCCGGATACGACTTCACCGAAGAGCCGAACAACCCGCGAAATGTCTGTTCCAGGAAGAACGAGGCACCGATGGCGCTGATCAAAGGTGCGAACCCGCGCACATGGCGGAACGGCCGATAGGCGATCCGCTCGACGATCAGCGCGATGCTGGTGGAGACCACGACCGAAACAGCCATCGTGATCAGGATGGCGAACACCGGGTTGGCTGCCAGGAAGCCGGAACGATCGAAGCCGTTGGCGACGAAATATCCGGCGAACGCGCCGGTCATCATGATGTCGCCATGGGCGAAGTTGATCAGCCGCAACACGCCGTAGACCATGGTGTAGCCCAGCGCGACCTGCGCATAGATGCTGCCGATGGTCAGGCCGAACAGCACGAAGTCCAGCCATTGCGTCACGCCGTAGCGCGACTTGATCAGCGTGCCGATGGTGCCGCCGATCACCACGACCAGCACCAAGGCCCGCAGCCCCCACAATGCGACATCGACGAACGTGAGGCGCAGCAGGAACCGCCGCAGCCGACTCTGGGAACGTACCGCCAGGACCGCTTCACTCATACGCCGCTCCTGCCTGATGAAAAGCGTGGTGATGGCGGCAAGCGGGAACCGCCATCGTTACGGAGCCGCGCTGTGCAACGGAACCACCGGGCGACGCCCGCCCGGCCTAAGGGAAAATCGCCTTTGGGTTGGTGCCGATCTTGAATGTCGAGGGGTCGGAACTGACGAACTCGTACACCGCGGGCTTGAAGGTCGCGCAGTCGCCGTGCTCGCCGCACTTGATCGGTCCGCTGACCCCGTCGAATGCGGACGCGAAGGCCGCATCGCGCAGCGCCTTGCGGCCAATATACGTGGCCCCGTCCGGCCCGGTCTTCGCCACCTTCTCGATCGCCTTGATCGCGATCACGGCGGCGTCGTAGGCATTGCCGTGGTAGCCGGAGATCGGTGCTTCGCCGAACATCTTGGTATACTCGGCGACCATCTGCGGATAGGCCTTGCCCATCGCGTCGGGCGATACATCCGGATAGCAGATACGGAATCCGACGATCGACGGTCCGACCGCCGAAATGAATTCCGGCGCCATCAGGGATCCACCGCCGACCAGCGTCGTCTTCTCCAGCCCGGGAATCTCCTTCGACTGGCGCAGCAACTGCGCCGCCGCGGCGACGAACACCGGCATGTAGATCGCATCGGGCTTCTCGGTGGCGATGCGGGTCAGCACCGGATGCATATCCACATCGGTCGGTGCCACCGCCTCGGTCGGCAGCACCTTGCCGCCCAGTTCTGCAAAATTTTTGGCCATAACCGCGGCAAGCTGCTGCGCATAAGGGCTGCCGTCATGCAGTGGCACCACGCTCTTCGCGCCGAGCTTGGTGTATAGCCAACTCGCATCTGCCTTCCCCTGGCCCAGATCGCTCGGGATGGTGCGCAGGAAACCGTCATAGTCTGGCTTGCGGTCCGGTGCGGTCAGCGATGGTGCGCTCGATGCGGTGCCGATATCGGTAATGCCCGCCTTCCAGAGGATTGGCGCCGCCGGTGTCGCGGCGGACGAGCAAGCCGGACCGAGCACGAGGACGATGCTGGGGTTGGCTGCCAGCTTCGTCGCCGCGGTCTGGCCGCCCTCGGCATTGCAGCCGTCATCCTCGACGACGAAATTGATCGGATGCCCCGCCACCATGTTCTTCTGGTCCGCGAACGCCACCTTCGCACCGCGCATGGAATCGGTGCCGAGCGCGGTGTCGGGGCCAGAGATGACCCAGTAGCCGCCGATCGTGATCGGGGCACCCTTGGGGATACGGATCACGCCGATGTCGTCGGTGACCCCGCCCGCGGTCGCCGCGATGGCTGGCGGGCTGAGCGCTGCCGAGGAGGCAGCCAACAGGCCCGTAAGAGCAAACGATCGCGCCGCCGCGATTGGAAGACGTATCATATGCAATGCCTCCATTTTCCGTTACCCATTTGTTGCTGCGCGCCTTAGCCACCATAACCTGACGTAGCAATTCACGTGCCATGGACTTGTGCGGCCCTCATGCCCTAGTACCTCCCGTGATTGAAAGTGAATAGAATCTCCGAATCGATGGCACCGTAACGTAATGACGGAGCCGATTCGTGGCCGCCAAAGCGATCGCGGTACAGAAGTATGTGGTGAAGCTCAGCGCGGAGGAGCGAGCCCGGTTGGATAGCGCGATCCACAGCGGCAAACACCCCGCGCAAAGGCTGATGAAGGCCCGCATCCTGTTGAAGGCAGCAGATGGCTATGAAGGAGTTTGAGGCCCAACTGCGATCGGCTCGCGAGATGCCACACGATGACCACCTCCTCAAATTTTATGAATTCGCTGGGCAGACGATTGGCCGCGACAACCCCATCCGATACCTGGAGTTTGGCGTGTTTGACGGCACGTCGATGAGTAAAATGCGCCGCATCTTTTCCAACATCGGATCAGAGTTTGTCGGCTTTGACAGCTTCGAGGGCTTGCCGGAGAGCTGGCGGGGGGCTTTGCTCCGGGCAAGTTCTCAAGGGAAGGAGCGC
>JAQGHW010000166.1 GCA_028291505.1 Rhodopila sp.
AACGCTCTATCCTTTTGTTTGATCGCATGATTCACGCGCTTCGTGCGAACAGCGCGTCCTGCGGACGACGGACGTTCCCCTCGCGTTTCGTCAGCTTGGCTGACGCCAACGAAACGCTGGCCGCCCAACGCGATCATGCTCTATTACGCGATCGCAAAGAAGCGTGAGTCTCAAAGCGACCACGATTCGCCACCCGAACCGGCTACTTCAAGCAGGTCACCACGTATCGGCCGTCTCTGATGGGCGAGACCAACCCGCTAACCGGCGGCCCTGTGCTGTTGCCATTCCAGTTCGAACTGCAATGTTTCCGGCGGTTCCAGCGGGATCTCCAAGCCCATCGCCAATGCTGCAACGGCCATCGAATATGACGTCAACAGCGCGATATCGACGATCTGACGAGACGAAAAATTGGCGTGCACCGCCTCCGCCACACGCTGCGGCACGCGACGGCCGCTGGCGACCTCGAAGGCATAGTCACACAACGCATGCTCCGCGGGCGCCAGATCCTTGGGAACCCGGCCCTCACGGATCAGCAGCAACTGATCGCTCGTGACACCGACGGCCTGCACCAACGGCGCATGATGGGCCCAGCCGTAGTGGACATCCCGCACCGCGATAATCATCGCCAGCTGGCGCTGCAACTCGGTCAGGTGCGATCCATATCGGGTGTAGGTGCTCAATGCCGCGAGCGCGGCCAGTCCTTGTGGCGCCAGCGCCAGGGTTTGCATCAGATTGGAAACATAGCCGTGGCTTTCGGCGATTTTCAGGATCGTCGCGTCGAGGTCGGCCTCATCTTCGGCGGAAAGAGTACTCGTGTCGCTGATGGCGGAGCGCTCCCGATGAAGTTTTTATCAAAGCATGTCCGGCGGATGCGGTCCAGGAGACTCGGTTCGTCTGAATGGGCAGCCGACGGGACAAAGTTTGGGGGAAATGCCTGCGGGAACAGGACGATCCAATGCTCGGGACCGAGTGGTTCGGCTTGATGGCGGGGTCCAGAAGGCGGCGCGCCCTCGGAGCGGGTCAGGCCGGTTTGCTTCAGCTTTCACCCTTGCCGCCGAACTTGGCCAGTATCTCCGCCGCGCGCCGGCGTGCTTCGGCCATTTCGTGGTTGAACGCCGCCAGATTGGTCAGCATCCTGGCAGCTGATGCTCTGACCTGCAGGATGTTTGCCTGGGCTTCGCGGATGGCCTGATTTGATGCCCTACGGAGTTCCACCGCGCCGAACGGCTTTTGCACATGGGGAAAGTCGTGCCGAGCGAGTTCGGCATTTACCGCCGGATGGCCGGAAATGATAATCACCGGGATGTTTTCGTTGGTCGCCAGCGCCCCCAGTTCGATACCCGACATATCCGGCAGCGAGGCATTGATGAGCGCAAGATCATACCACCGGGCCGCGATCATCTGTGCCCCGATCCGCCCAGTCGGTGCGCACGCGACTTCTGCACCGGACTCCCGCATCCATTCTGCCATGAGCTCGCGCAGAGCGGGACGGTGCTGAACGATTAGAACGGTGCGTGATGCTCGTAGGTCCACTGTCCGTTTGCCCTATATACATTGGCGATGACGGGGAAAGCAGTCTGTGGCTATTCTATGTCGGCTATGTAATATTCCAAGGAAGACGGTTTCGGCCAGTAGCCTCCGCCGGGCTCGACGGGCCAAGGCTCTTGATTGACACGTTGGCTCCAGGGCGCATGCCTGGCATCGAATCGATCCGGACATTCGGCATCCTACGACTGACCGATATTGAGATCACATCCAAAGGCTCGTGAACGAGCGGGTCGGACGAATGAGGATACGAGTCGCTCGTAGATTTCAGGCGCCACATCCTGGCTCAGTCGAATTTTTTGTTTTGATGCACTGGCCGTTTGCTTGGTTTCTTCGACTGGCGAGCGAAGCGACGACATACTTTTGCTTCCCGTGGTGATCGGTCAACAGAACCCGGACGTGGCGACCTTACGACAATAGCACGACCGACATACGCTTTTGTAACACGACATGCCACCTCATTTGCGTTTTGGGGCAGTGTTGATGAACGTACCGCCGGGTACATTTGCGCCGCGACGCCGATCTATCGGCGCGGCCAGTAACTGGCGTGACAAAGCAGAGCCTTGGCGCCACGCAGCGCGGTCGCGGTTCATCCACGCGGCGTGGTTGAGGGCCGCCAGCCTCACCAACCGATGGTGGGACGCACGTACGCAGCGATGACGGGCAGAGGTCAATCCTTTGGCGGATGAGCGGCTATCCCACAGGCGGTCCGAGGGTCTTTCGCATGAAGATCGTGCCCGGCACCCGGGAATTGTAATAGGGCGGCGTAATCTCGAACCCGAGGTCCCGATACAGGGTCTGGGCCACGATCATCGCCGGCAGAGTGTCGAGGCGCATGGCGACGTATCCGGCCCGCCTGGCAGCCTCGATCGCCGCCTCCGCCAGTGCCCTCCCGATGCCAGCGCCTCGGGCGGCCGCCGTCGTATGGAGTCGCTTCATTTCGCATGTGCCGGGTTCGGGCAGCGGCCGAACGCCAACGCAGCCGACGGGATCGCCGGCGCGGGAAAGCGCCATCAGCAGGGTCCCGTTTGGCGGAGCGTAGGCCCCTGGCAGGGTTGCCAGTTCGGCCTCGAACCCCTGGTACGACAAGTCGACGCCGAGCGCGTCGGCATAGGCACGGAAAAGCGCCCGGACCGCGCCCAGGTCGGTGGCCGATGCAGGACGTATCAAGAAGCTTCGATCCATCACACTCTACCCTATGCGCGATCCCGGAAGGCCGGTTCGAAACGGAACCGCACTAGTGTCCTGCCCCCGAAGTTCGTCGCATCTTGCGGCGAGAGTAGGGGACAGCACGCCACTGAAAACAAAGAGGATGTTACGAAATGTGGAGCTCGCCCGCCATGGCGAACTTCAGATTCGGGACCAGTATCGCCCATCAGAGAAGGACGATACGTCGTGATTTGCTTGAAGTCGCCGATTCACGCGGCGAATCGTGGTCGTGTCGCGACTCACGCTTCTCTGCGATCGGGTACTAGCAGCGTGTCGGACTTAACACGGCTCGGAGGAACTGTTTAGAATCGGGGCACTGATTCGCTTCCCTTTCGGCACGGTGCCCCTTCCACATGAGCA
>JAQGHW010000172.1 GCA_028291505.1 Rhodopila sp.
ATTCTGCTCTCCGATGGTGGGCTCAACCTCACGTGACCGCAACAGACAAATTTGAGCGTCCTGGGAACACTCAAAATGCCGGCCATCGAATAATCACGCTCCATGGTCCACCGCTGGTCGGAACCATATCCGCTTTCGGAGTACCCACGCTGTAAGCGGACAGGCAACTTCCCACCAAAAGCCGTCCATCCGAGTAGACCGAACCCACCGGCATTAGGGCTAGGCACCCAATCCCCATCGCCTCAGCAATCCGCGTGGATCCCCGGTCGCGCCACGCGAAACCCACGACTGCGAAAATCCTCCCGGCACCGACCGAGGCAGCGCCCAAACCCCGTCCCGCGACCAACACACAGAAAATCGCCGCCATCCCTTGCATCAGCCACCAACAGCCCCACATCCACTCCCATTTAGAACATAACATAAACAGAGATGCAACACTCAAACACCACCCCCTCGGAACATTACGACCCAGCCGCGATCTTCCACGAAAACGGCCCCATCAACCCAATTTTCATCTCCGAAGCGGTCCGCACCATTCTCCGGACCTTGCCCTTGGCCGACGACGAGCCCGCCGCCTGGTCAAACCGCCGCATGTTCAGCGCCATGCTCGGCCTCGGCGCCCTCAACCCCCGCGACGAAATCGAGGTCATGCTCGGTGTCCAGGCACTTTCCGCCTACCACGCCGCCGCGGCGTGTTGGCGCATCGGCATGAACCACCGCCGCCCCAGGGGCGACAGCACCCGCCACATCACCACCGCCGCCTCCGCCGCCCGAGCCTTCGACTCGATGCTGCGCGCATTGGAACGCCGCCAGGCCAAGCCGCTGACAGTCCCCATCGGCCGCCCACCCTCACAAACCTGGCCCGCGACCGACCCAACAGTTTACATGGACAATCTGGCAAAGCGCTGCCGCCGCGACGAAACCGGCCCCGAACCCGCACCCCCCGACCCATCCGAACCGTCCTTCGTCTGGACCCCGGAAGACCTGGCCGTCGCCGAGGCCCTGCATGAGCGGGAGCGGATCGAAAAAGAAAACAAGGGCCTCGACATCGCCAACACCGAGGGAATCCTGCCCGGCGGCGGCATGATCTTCCCCGAAAACGCCACGCCCCAGCAGGAAGCCTACATGGGCCGCCGCCTGGCCCTGATGTACAAGCGCGAATACGAAGAAAATCTAAGAAAAGGCATCAAGAAATACCCAAAAATCCGCGGCATCCGCCCGGGCGACCTGATCCCATGACGCCTACCCAGCGCCGCCGATGAATACCTTCCATCCGCCATCGCAGCGCAACCCCGCCGCCAGGCCCAACCCCGCGCCGAACGCCCAAAACCTCTCTCCGCGACCTTCGAGCGCTCCGCGTCCTCCGAGTCAAAGCGCCAGCCCAAAACCCCCGGAACCGTCACCGGCAACGCACCAAGCCGACCCGTCAAAGCCCCCCGGGCCGACCCGAACGCAAAACCCCCCGGCCCCCCCAGGCCCCCCCAAAATGTCCGAACCCGCCGCCGAACCCAGCAACCCCCTGCTGGCCTTCATCCTCACCATCCTGACCCCGCTCCTGCTGACCAGCAGCCTCACCGAGGCAACCCGCGCCGCCCACCAAATGATCGCCGCCTACAAGGCCGCCGGCGAGGACCAACTGATCAACATCGCCCAGATCGCCGGCTTCGCCCTGACATCGCTGGACAATCTCCGCCTCTCCGCCGCCCCCGACCTCTCGCTGTCGATGAAGCTGAAGCTCCGAGGCAACGCCAACGCCCTCAACCGCTCCTCCCAGCGCAGCACCACCACCGCCGCGGAACCCCAACTCCCCAAAACCGCCGCACCCGACGACACCGCCGCCGAGGCCGAAGCCCTCGCCGCGCTCGAACAAGCCCGGATCGCCATCAAGCGGCCCAATCCAATCACCCCGATCACACCACAACCAACATACCAATCCGACCAAAGCCGCGAAACCATCTGGGCCAACGCCATGACCGAGGTCGCCGCTGAATCCGCCCGCAACCTCGCCAAACTCCCACCCTCGCAACGCCGCGCCGAGATCATCCGCATCGGCGCCCTAAGCGAAGCCGCCAGCCACCTCACCCGAACCAGCGCCTCCAACAGATCCACCCTCCTCACCACCACCGCGCTCGGCGCGCTCTGAACCCGCCGGAGCGCCAAATCAGCGACACCGCCAGCAACCCCATCGCCACGACCGCGACAATCGTCGTCGCCAACGCATAGATCTCCGGCGTCACCCCCAACCGCGTCGCCGAAAACACCACCATCGGCAACGTCGAAGCCCCCGGCCCCGAGGTAAAGCTCGCCACCACCACGTCATCCATCGAAAGGGTGAACGCCAGCAGCCAACCCGACACCAAAGCCGGGGCCATCAGCGGAAGAGTGATCACCGCGAACGCCTTCCAAGGCGGCGCATACAGATCCATCGCCGCCTGCTCCAACGCCACCCCCGCATCGGCCAACCTGGCCCGCACCACCACAGCGACGTACGCAACAGAAACCGAGGCATGCGCCAACGTCACCGTCCCCGCGCCACGCCCCGCCGGCCAGCCGGTCAGTTGCTCCAACGTCACGAAAAACAGCAGCAAAGACAGCCCGGTAATCACCTCCGGCATCACCAGGGGCGCAGCCAGGGCCGCCTCGAACAGCCCCCGCCCGCGAAACCGCTCAAACCGGACCAATACAAACCCCGCCGCCGCCCCCACCACGCAGGCGATCGAAGCGGAAACCGCCGCGATCCGCAGCGACAGGAACGTGGCGTCGATCAGCGCCTGGTCATGCCAAAGGGCGGCATACCAGCGCGTCGAAAACCCCGACCACCCCGTCACCAGCCGAGAATCGTTGAAACTGAAAACAATCAGGAACCCGATCGGTGCATAAAGGAACGCATAACAAACGATCAGCCACCCGATCAGCGCCGCCCCACCGCCGCCCGCTTCCCTCCTCATGGCCCGATCCCCTCGCCACGGCCCGGCGCGTCCGATCCACCTGTCGCCGCACGCTGCAGGACATGGTCCCGCGGCCAGCCACTACACCAGGAACAGCACACCCAGGCTGATCACCCCGGCCAGGAGGCAGTAATATGCGAACGGATTCAATGCCCAGGCGTCATGCTGGCGGAAATACCGCATCAGGAACGCCGTGCTCAGCAGCGCCGTCGCCCCCGCCACCACCGCCGCGATGGCCGACATTTCCAGCACCCCCTGCGGCACATGCTCGTGCATCAGCTTCGGCACTTCCAGCACCGTCGCCCCCAGAATGATCGGCGTCGCGATCAGGAACGAGAAATGCGCCGAACCCTCATGATTGATCCCGCGCAGCAACCCCCCGACGATGGTCGCGCCCGACCGCGAGATCCCGGGGATCAGCGCCAGGCACTGCCAAAACCCGATCGTCAACGCATCCATCCGCGTCAATGTCGAAAGATCCCGTTGCGCACCGCCGCGCCCGCGCAACCGCTCCCCGAACAGCAGCAGCAAGCCGTTGACGATCAGGAACGAGGCCGCCACCACCGGCGAGCCGAACAGCCCGCGCACGAACTTCTCCAGCACGAAGCCGACAACCACCGCCGGGATCGTCGCGATCACCACCAGCACGAGAACCCGCCGGCTTTCCTTGACCTGATGCGCCCCGCCGATCCCCAGCACGCCGGTAATGATCGCCCACCAGTCGCGCCAGAAATAGGCCAGCAATGCGGTCGCCGTGCCAAGATGCAGCATCACCAGGAACGGCAGGAACTCGGGCGAGCGCTGATCGATCCCCCAGTGCAGCAACGCCGGCAGCACCACCGCGTGCCCCAGGCTGCTGACGGGAAACAACTCGGTCGCCCCCTGAAGGATGGCGATGACGAGGGCTTGTATAATGTCCATGCATGGCTCCGGCCGATTCGGAAAGACAAACTAGAGGATTCTCAGACGTATCCGAACCGCCGATCAGACCCCTCAAACGCGCGCTCCGTTACACGAGGCCGCGTGCGATGGCCAGCAATCCAAGCAGGTATGCCGCCCCATCCGCCGGATGCTCGGAAACCCCGATCCGGGTGCGATAGCCGTCCGCCAGGTCGGCATAGTCGGAGATCGCGTCCGATTCCCCCAGCCAGTTGCCGATCGACCGCAACTCGGTCCACAGCGAGGCATAGTCGTTCCGGCGCAGATCGTCCGCCAGCGTTTCGATCAACCGGGCAGCCCCCGCGCTGGCGGTATCGTTCGGATCGGCATCGACCAGGCGCAGCCGCCATGCCGCCGTGCGGTCCAATTCCTCGATTTCGGGTCGTTCCGCATCCGCGTTCATCTGACCTGCCCCCGCCCGCTGCCTCGCAACGCCCACCGCCCCAGCCATGCCCGCCCCACTCATGCCGCGTCAGTCATTCAGCGGATAGATCGCCATCAGGCGCCGCTGGTTCATCCAGTCGCGATACATCGCTCGCACGCCGGACGGCGAAAACCCGCGCCGGCGGTTGGCCGCACCGATACGGAATGCGGCGCCGTAATGGAAGAACTGCGTCCGCCATGCGTCCAGCAATTTGGTGGAAGGATCCCAGATATGGGTCGCCTCCGAACCCGTGCCGTTGATCTCGATCACGCGCAAGCCGGTGCCGCGCCGCAACGACACGGTGGAGGCGAACCGCACGTCGATCCGGCCGAAAAAGAAGTCCGGCATGGACCGCGCCAGCCGCTCGATCGCCTCGGTCAGCGCCGGCGTAACCAGGGCGCTGCCGTCCTGGAATATCGACCCCTTGCAATGATTGCCGACGAACACCAACTGGACGTTCTCACCTTGTTCCGGGATCGCGTCCAGTCTTTGCGCCAAACGTTCCAGATACAGATGCGGCACCAACCTCGCGCGTTCATCCGCCAGGATCAGGGCTCGCAAGGTGGACCGGCCGTCGCCCACCACCACCGGCGGCTTCTTGATCGTCAGGGAGGTGATGCGGCCGAACGGTTCGTCGGGATGACGGACGTAGAAGATGCCGGCCTCGTTGGGTTCCTCGACGTAGTGCTGCAGGACCACGGTCTCGCCGGGCGGGTAGGCCTCCAGGTAGCGGGTCATCGCCGCCCGGTCGCGGATCAGCCGGACGCCGGTGCCGTTGCAGCCGATGTCGGGTTTCGCCACCACCGGGTAGTGCAGGCCGAGTGCCTGCATCGCGGCCTCCGCCGCCGCACAACCGTCGGGCCGGGCGGGCACGCCGCAGGCCGGGGCAACCATGGCCCGCGCCTCCGGACCGACCTGGGACAGGATCGACAGTTTGGATTCGCCGCACAGGCCACCCGTGGTGATGCGTGGGTTCGCCGCCGTGGGCAGGCTGAAATCGCCGTATCGCAAGCCCAGCATCAGCCAGTGGATGACGACGGGGGTGTAGAACATCCAGCCAGGCCAGAACTCGAAGAAAGACAGCGGGCCGCGGCGTGGTTCGGCGATACCCCCGACGGAGACCGAAGGATGGCGGGCGGTTTCCAGCCTCATCGGCGCGCCCCCTGCATGCCGGCGGCGGCGGCGCGTCCGGCCAGGATGATGAAAACGATAAAACCGATCGCGCCGGCCCAGCGCCAGGCGCCCAGATGATCCATCAGGAATTTTCCCAGTTTCAGCGAGACGGCGAACAGCAGGCTGGTCCAGCAGGCGGTGGCGGCGATGGCCGCGAGGGTGAATTGCCGCAGGTCGGCGCCGACGAAGCCGCAGGTGGTGTAGGTCGGCAGCCGCAATCCCGGCAGGAAACGGCTGACCACCACCACCTTGAAGATCCGCCCGGAGATCCATGCCCGGATCGTCTCCTGCCGGTGCGGCGGCAACTGGCGCGCGACCCACGGGATCCCGGCGGAAAGGCGGCCGAGACCATAAAGACCCAGGTCACCCAGCACGATGCCGGCATACAGCGACATCAAGGCGAGCCACAGGGACACGCCGCCGTCCTCCACCTGCATGGCGGCGAGGACGGTGGCGGCGTCCTCCAGGATGAAGGTGCCGAGGATGATGGCGCCCGCCTGGAACAGCGCGGACTGGCCGGCCAGTGCCAGCAGGGACGTGATCGAACTGGCCAGCATGACTCGGGGCAACAGCCTTTGCGTAAACTTGATCCGGAACACGGGAGATGGGCGGCAGGAATAGCAAACCTCATCACGGGTTCGTCATTACGATTCTGCAATTTTCGGATCGGTCGCCTGACCGGCGGTTTCATGGCAGGATCGCCGGCATGACGCCACACGATCATCACCATCATGGTCCCGGGCATGGACATGGCCACCACCATCATGCGCCGGCGCGGATGGACGCGGCGTTCGCGGTGGGTGCGGCGATCAACATGGCGTTCGTGGTGGCGGAGGTAGGGTTCGGGCTGGCGGCCAACTCGGTCGCGCTGGTCGCCGACGCGGCGCATAACCTGGGCGATGTGCTGGCGCTTTTGCTCGCCTGGGGCGCCGCCTGGCTGACCCGCCAGCCACCCACCGCTCGGCGCACCTACGGCTGGGGACGCAGTTCGATCCTCGCGGCACTGGTCAACGCCGCGGTGCTGCTGATCGGCGTCGGGGCGATCGGGGTCGAGGCGATCCGGCGGCTGCTGGAACCCGAACCGGTGGTGTCGGGGATCGTCATGGCGGTCGCCGCCGCCGGCATCGTGGTCAATGGCGGTTCGGCCTTGCTGTTCATGCGCAACCGGGATGGCGACCTGAATATACGCGCGCAGTTTCAGCATCTGGCGGGCGATGCGGTGGTCTCGGCGGCGGTGGTTGCCGCGGCCCTGGCGATCCGGCTGACCGGGCTGACCTGGCTGGACCCGGCGGCCAGCCTGGGCGTTGTCGTGATCATCGTCGCCGGCACCTGGAGCACATTGCGGGAGTCGATCGATCTTTCGCTGGATGCGGTGCCTGCCCGGCTGACCCACCAGGAGGTGAACGACTGGCTGGCCGCGCTGCCCGGCGTGCGGGAGGTGCATGACCTGCACATCTGGGGCCTGAGCACGACCGAGACCGCGCTGACCGTGCATCTGGTGTGTGATGGCGAACCGGGCAGTCTGGATGGGCTCGCCGCAATGCTGCGCGAACGCTTCCGCATCGGCCACACGACGATTCAGATCGAGACCGAGACGGATGCCGCGTTGTGCCGGCTGCGTCCGGCCGGGGTGGTGTAACGCGGATTGGACAGCGCGCGCTACTGATGAGTATCCTCCCGGACGGACACCGCCAAAGAGGAAACCAAGAATGAGCGTCATCTGGACCGATACGGTCAAGGAGATCGCCGGCATCAAACTGCACGTCTCCCGAGCGGGGAACGGGCCGACGGTTCTGGTGCTGCATCACGATATCGGGACCGTCGACCGCCTGCCGTTCTACGACGCGCTGGCGGCGAAATTCGATGTGCTGATCCCGCACCATCCCGGCTGGGGCAAGTCGGAGCGGCCGCAATGGATGCGTCATCCGCGCGATATCGCGGCGGTTCATGCGTGGCTGCTGGCCGACCTGGGCCTGCATGGCGTGTCCCTGGCCGGACTGGGTTTTGGCGGCTGGATCGCGGCCGAGATGGCCAGTCTGGCTCCCGAGACCTACCACAAGCTGGTGCTGGTGGGTGCCATGGGGATCAAGCCGCCGGAGGGCGATATCGCCGACCAGGCGATCGTGTCCTACATCGATTATCCGCGTTCCGGTTTCCATGATGAGGCGGCTTTCGCCTCGGTCTATGGCGACGTCACCATCGACCAGCTGGAAGCGTGGGACATCGCGCGTGAAATGAGTTTCCGCACGGCCTGGAAGCCCTACATGTACAGCCAGACGCTGCCCCATCTGCTGGGCGGGGTGCGGTCGCCGGCGCTGATCATCTGGGGCGACGACGACCGGATCGTTCCGCTCAGCGCGGGGCAGGCCTATGCCAGGGCGCTGCATGACGCGACCCTGACGACCATTCCGGCTTGCGGACATTTCGCCGAAATGGAAAAGCCCGATGCCGTCGCCAAGCTGGCGATCGATTTCCTGTCCCGTAGCTGAAGGAGGCTCCTCCCATGCATATGATGTATTTCACTGAACAGCCGATGTCGGCATACGATGCCCAGGCTGGCCTGGACTTCGGCGCGACCGCGCTGAATTTCTCCAACAAGCACTACAATCCAGTCGAAGGCAGCCGGCTTTATAACGAATACCTGGAAGAATACATCCTGGCCGAGGAAAGCGGCGCGGA
>JAQGHW010000182.1 GCA_028291505.1 Rhodopila sp.
GAGAAGGGCAATCCGGACGCGGTGCTGGACGGTGACCTGGACGAATTCATGGCTGCCGCGCTGGCCCAGCGGTCCGGTGCGACACGGTCGGAAGCGAGTGCGAACGCGCGGTAGGGGTGCGGTCTTCGAAAATTTTTGGTTTTCTTTTGATCCGACTGATGGTTCGCAGGCGCCGAGCTATATGAGGTTGATATAGCATGGAGGAGGTGGTCGATGCGTTGATGGTTCGATGGCTCCGCGCGATGGTATCGCGCAGTCGCGGCCGTGAGTTGTGGACGCCACATGAAATGGCTCTCAACAGGTTCAGCCATCGCCATCACCGCCGTGAGGACGATTTCGACCTCGGCGGTGCCGAGACCGGCTGCTGCCATATGTTCGGTGCGTCTGCAAATCGCCTCATATTCCAACGCCAACGCTACATTCGCCAACATCGTGATCCGACCTGCCCGCGCGGCCATCAGCAGAAAGGCCGAGGCTCCTTCCGGGCTCCGCATGGCTGCGGCAACCACATTGGTATCAAGGACACACCTCACCGAACGTCGATATCACATCACCGGCGATATTAAATGGCTCATGCCAATGGCCGCATGAACCGAATAGCGGAAGGTTTATGTCGCGCTTGGACCCGCGCCTCTCAACAGCGCAGACTTCCACTTGCTCGAACTTGGATACCCCAACGGACACCAATAACAAGGCGCGCAAAGAAGCGTCAGGGGAGAAACAGGATGGCTTCGACGTTGATCGCCACGCCCGCGGCGGAGATAACGGCAAGGCTCGACCGGCTGCCGATGACGCGGCACATGTGGATGCTGGTGCTGCTGATATCGCTGGGGGGATGGTTCGATACCTATGCCATCTTCCTGACCGGCTCCATCGCGCCGGGCATGTTCGCCGACAAGATATTCACGCCCACGACGGTTTCGCTGTTTGGGTTCACCGGGCTGGCGTCGTTCATCGCCGCGCTGTTCACCGGGCTGTTCATCGGCACGATGTTCTTCACCCAGGCGGCGGATCGCTTCGGGCGGCGGACGGTCTTCACCTACTCCCTTGTCTGGTACTGCATCGCTACCCTGGTGATGGCGTTCCAGTATACGCCCGGCGGCATTAACCTCTGGCGCATGATCGCGGGCATCGGCATCGGCGTGGAACTTGTTACCGTCGACACCTTTATCTCCGAGCTCGTGCCCAAACGCGCGCGTGGCAAGACATTCGCGATCCAGCAGTCGATCGGGTTCATCCCGGTTCCGTTGGTTGCGTTGCTCGCCTGGCTGCTCAACCCCACCGCTCCGTTCGGGCTGTCGGGCTGGCGCTGGGTGGTGATCATTGGTTCGGTCGGCGCGATCATTGTCTGGTTCGTGCGTCTGAAGCTGCCGGAATCGCCGCGCTGGCTGGCCCAGCAGGGCAGGCTCGAGGCAGCCGACCGAGTCATGAGCGGGATCGAGGCCAAGGTCGCTGCCGAATCGGGACGCCCGTTGCCGGCGCCGGAACCGCCGGTCGTGGAAGACCCGCGCAAGGGGAAACTGTCGGAAATCTTCAACCCGACCTACCGCAGCCGCACGATCATGCTGTCGGTCGCCAACTTCTTCCAGACGATCGGCTTCTATGGCTTTGCGAACTGGGTGCCGACGTTGCTGATCGCCAAGGGCATCCATGTTTCGCAGACGTTGGAATACTCGTTCATTATCGCGTTCGCTTATCCGCTGTTCCCGTTATTCAGCTCCCTGTTCGCCGACCGGGTCGAGCGTAAGTGGCAGGTCTGCCTGTCCTGTATCGGCATCGCGGCGTTCGGTATCGCGTTCTCGTTCCAGACGGAGGCCCTTCCACTGATCATCATCGGCACATTGCAGACGATGATGAATGCGTGGCTGTCATTCTCGGCCCACAACTACCAGTCGGAGCTGTTTCCCACGCGGGTTCGGGCCACCGCCGTGGGGTTTGTCTACTCCTGGAGCCGGTTCAGCACGATCTTCACCGGCTTCATCATCGCTGCGATCCTGCAGCGGTTTGGGGTCCCGGGCGTGTTCATGTTCGTCGCCAGTGCGATGGCGGTTGTGGTGCTGTCGATTGCTTTGTTTGGGCCGCGCACCAACCAGCGTTCGCTCGAGGAGATTTCGCGGTCGGTGCCGCAGCGGGGGTGACGACGAGGGCTCCGCCCCTCGACCCCGCCGAGGGCCGTCGGCTCTTGGAACCCCGGCCTAAAATTATCGGGATCAAAGGGGCCGTCGGCCCCTTTGCGGGTCGGCATATCCTTGCGAATTCGGGGGGGCAGCGCCCTGGCCGTCCAGCCGAGGCTCCGACCGCTGTGGTCGCACAATCTGTGGTTCCTGCCGCCGCATCGGCCGCATGTTCGGCGGCGGCGGCGGCCGCTCTACCGGTTCGTCGTCGTCATACAGATCATGTGCCGACGGCGGAATCGGCGGCCGGTCGCCGACCGATGGTTCCCGCCGCTGCATCTGGGAAATCGGCGCATACACATCCTCAAAGTCCACCGCTTGCGGACCCAACGGCAACCGCAACGCCACGTGACGGATTTCCTGCTGGATCTCATCCAACCGAGCCTCGATCACTTCCAGGCGGGTTTTGACGCCCAGCACGCTGAACGGCATGAACAGGAAGGCCAGTGCGTACAGCAGCGCGGGGACGAGGAGCACGAGCGGTACCCACCAGGGCACCCAGTCGGGTAGGGCGATCGGCATGTTCATGTCCGATTCCTAGCACGGAACGATCGATGCGTGGGTGGATTTCTCAGTCGCCGCGTGCGAGTTTCGTTTGATGTTGCTGTTAATCCCCGGTCCCGTCACCACTCGCCCCGAAGTGCGCCAGGCAATGACCCGGGACATCGCGCCCTGGGACAATGACTTTCGTCATTTCTTCACTCGGCTGCGCAGCCGAGTCCTGAAACTGGCCGGCGGGGTCGAGGGTCAACATGCCACCCTGCCGCTGCAAGGCTGCGGCCACTTCATCGCCGAGGCCGCGCTGCGCACCTTCCTGCCACCTGGCGGCCGCATCCTGATCCCCGCCACGGGCGCCTATGCCGATCGCATGATCCGCCTGGCGCGGGAGGCCGGCCGCGTCCCGGTGCCGCTGCCGATGGGTCTTACCGACGCGACCGATCCGCAAGCCGTCGCCCGCGCGCTGGAGGCGGATCCGACCCTGACCCATGTCGCCATGGTCTATTCCGAGACCGGCAGCGGCGTGATTCACGACGTGCAGGCGGTCGGCGCCGAAGTTCGCAAGGCCGGCAGGCGGATGATCATCGATGCCGTTTCGGCGTTCGGCGCGTTCCCGCTGGATCTTGCCGCCCAGCCCGAGGTCGATGCCGCGGTCTTCACCACCAACAAATGCCTGGAGGCATTGCCTGGCGTCGCGTTTGCCGTTGCCCGGATCGACCGGTTGCTGGACTGTGCCGGCAACGCCGGAAGCTGGTCGCTCGATCTGTCGAACGTCTATGACCATGCCCTGCGCAGCGGCTGGGGCAGCTTCCGCTTCACGCCGCCGGCGCAGATACTGGCCGCACTGGACGTTGCGCTGGACTACCACGATGCCGAGGGCCAGACCGCTCGATTGGCCCGTTACACTGCCAACATGCGGATTTTTTATGACGGTGTCCGCGATCTTGGCCTGACGCCGTGGCTGCCGGCGTCGCGGCAAGGGCCGGTGATCGTCAATGTCCACGCCCCGGCGGACCCCGCGTGGAACCTTCAGGCGTTTGTCGACGCATTGAAACCAAGGGGGGTTCTGATAAGCAATTTCTACAACACGCCGTCACCCACGTTTCGCGTCGGCTGCATTGGTGCGATCACACCGGACGACATGGCGGGTGCGGTTCATGCCATGGACCAGGCTCTGCGGGAAATCGGCATAAAAAACAGGGAGGCCGTTCAGACATGAATCCTGATCTCGAAATCGCCCGCGCTGCCAAGCTGCGCCCGATCCAGGAAATCGCCACCAAGCTGGGTATTCCTGAGGACGCGGTCGAACCGTATGGCCGGCACAAGGCCAAAATTGGTCTGGATTTTATCGACAGCCTGGAATCGCGCCCCGACGGTGCGCTGGTCCTGGTCACCGGCATCAACCCGACCCCGGCCGGTGAGGGCAAGACCACGACGACGGTCGGCCTCGGCGACGCGCTGAACCGTATCGGCAAGCGCGCCGCGATCTGCCTTCGGGAACCCAGCCTGGGGCCCAGCTTCGGCATGAAAGGCGGCGCGGCGGGCGGTGGTTACGCCCAGGTCGTGCCGATGGACCAGATCAACCTGCACTTCACCGGCGACTTCCATGCCATCACCTCGGCGAACAATTTGCTGGCCGCGATGATCGACAATTCGATCTACTGGGGTAATCCGCTGGGCATCGACGCGCGCCGGGTTTCCTGGCGCCGTTGCCTGGACATGAACGACCGCGCCCTGCGCAGCATCGTCGGCAGTCTGGGCGGGGTGGCCAACGGCTTCCCGCGGGAGGATGGGTTCGACATCACGGTCGCTTCCGAGGTCATGGCGGTGTTCTGCCTCGCCCGTGGCTTGCCCGATCTGCAAGCCCGCCTCGGCAAGATGATCGTGGCGCAGACCCGTGACGGCAAGAACATCACCGCCGCCGACGTCAAGGCCGATGGCGCGATGTCGGTGCTGCTGAAGGACGCGGTCGCGCCGAACCTGGTGCAGACGCTGGAAGGGTCGCCCGCGCTGGTGCATGGCGGTCCGTTCGCCAACATCGCGCATGGCTGCAATTCCGTCATGGCAACCCGCCTGGGCCTGAAGCTGTCCGACGTGGTGGTGACCGAGGCCGGATTTGGCGCCGACCTTGGCGGCGAGAAGTTCCTCGATATCAAATGCCGTTCGGCGGGTTTGAAGCCGTCCTGCGCGGTGGTTGTGGCGACGGTCCGAGCCCTGAAGATGCATGGGGGGGTGGCTCGCAACGCATTGGGCCCGGAGAACGTCGAGGCGGTGAAGCGCGGCATCGCCAACCTGCAGCGGCATGTCGAGAACATGCAGAAGTTCGGATTGCCGGTGGTGGTCGCGGTCAACCACTTCACCTCCGACACCGAAGCCGAGTTCGCCGCGATCAAGGACGCCATGACGGCGATCGGCACGGAAGCGATCTCCTGCACCCATTGGGCACACGGTGGTGCTGGCGCCGAGGCTCTGGCGCGTGCCGTCGTCAGCCGGATCGACTCTGGCGAGGCAGCGTATAAGCCGCTGTATCCGCTGGATCTGAAGTTGGCGGACAAGATCCGCGCCATCGCGACGGAGATCTACCGCGCCTCCGACATCGCCGTGCCGGATGCGGTGGCGAAGAAGCTGGCGTCGTTCGAGGCGGTCGGTTTCGGCGATGTGCCGGTCTGTATTGCCAAGACACAGTACAGCTTCACCTCGGATGCCACGGTGATGGGCGCACCGAGCGGACACGTGCTGCCGGTGCGCGAGGTGCGGTTGTCGGCGGGTGCTGGGTTCGTGGTGGCGATCTGCGGCGATATCATGACGATGCCGGGTCTGCCGCGGGTGCCTGCGGCGGAGTCTATCTATCTGCGGGAAGATGGCGAGATCGAGGGGCTGTTCTGACTGGAACGGGCCGACGAGGCACGCTTGGAGAGCAGGCGCTGGCTGGTGTGGCTGAGCGCAACATCGTTCAGGCGACACAGCCACCGCGCGAAAGTCAGGCGGGCTCGCTTGCCGGAGCGTTATTGGTTATCCGGCTTCGCCGGCTTCCGTAATCCGTCTACGACGGAAGCCATGGTTTGATAGCGTCTTTCCATGGCGGCTATTTGCTTCTGAAGGTCGTCGATGTCCTCGCGGGAGTTCCGAACACGATTTATTGCGGTGTCGGCGGTGGCCCAATTGACCCGCGCATCATCCCGAGTGAGTTCAACGGTTTCCTGAAGGCGGTCGATCCGGCTCATGATTTCGCTGCGGGTCCTGGAGTGCTCCGCGCTGATCCCTTCGGTGGTAGTCCGCAGCGCTCGGAGATCATTCCGTAGCTCCCGGACATCGGTCTGCATGGTGGCGAAATCCTGCCGTAGCTCCTGAACACCGGTCTGCATGGTGGCGAAATCCTGCCGTAGGTCCTGAACGCCGGTCTGCATGGTGGCGAAATCCTGCTGACGTTGCGTCTGCAGGTTGGCTAAACCTCCTCTAAGACCTTCAAGGTCGTTGTGGATGAGCTTCACTGCCGTGACATTCTCCTTGAGAGAATTCCGGATCTCGATCAGCGCATTCGATGCTTCGTCGGGCATTTGCTCTTTATCCTTGAAATCCTGGGCCCGGCAAGCACGCATCACGTGCCTCGGCGACGGCAGCCAACATGTGATAAACGCGCTTGTCGCCCGTAAATCAATGAAGCGCGTCGCCGATCTGCTTGGCTCTCTTAACCTGATATTCGGAATATCCGGCGTCGCCCCGATGCCTCATCGTCATGGTCGGCGAGGACCTGGCCATCCATGCCTGGCGGCGTTTGGCATCAGCATCGTCGTCCAGACGTGCCGGCCCGAGTGCTCGACCGCTTCGACATGGGCAGGCGTTGGATGCTGGGGCAAACGGACGTTCCGTGGTATCGTTCCGCGACTCTGTTCCGCCCCAGCGTTGGGCGGCTAGGGACGCCACGATGCAACACGTTGCCGCATGATCGAGAGGAATCGATGGCCAAGCAGTTTGAGCGTATCGAGCCGGCGCATGCCGCGTTCATCGGACAGCAGCACATCTTCTTTACCGCATCGGCCGCCGCCACCGGCCGGGTCAATGTCTCCCCGCGCGGCACCGATGCGTTTCGGGTGCTGGATCCGAATACCGTCGCCTACCTGGACCAGACCGGCAGCGGCAACGAGACAGCCGCCCATCTGCGCGCCTCCGGTCGGCTCACCATCATGTTCTGCGGATTTGAGAATGTTCCGATGATCCTGCGCCTGTATGGCCAGGGCAGGGCGCTGCCGCGTGGCACGCCGGAGTACGGGGCGCTGCTGGCAGTCGCCTACGACAATCAGGAATCACCTGGTGCCCGCCAGATCATCCGGTTGGATGTCGACCTGGTGCAGACGAGCTGCGGGTATGGCGTCCCGCTGTTCGACTACAAGGAGGAGCGCCCGACCTTGCGCCGCTGGGCGGAAAACAAGGGTGAAGCGGGCGTGGCCGCCTACCGTCGGGAAAAGAATGTCCGCAGCTTGGATGGGTTTGAAACCGGCGTCTCGGCCGACGAACCTGCCCTGGCGGATTGACCGCGGTGATCTCCGACGACCTTCTGGCGATCTTCGTCTGCCTGTTTGGCTACCTGCTGGGCTCGATTCCGTTCGGCCTGCTGCTGACCAAGGCCGCTGGCGTGGGCGATATCCGCGGCATCGGGTCGGGGAACATCGGTGCGACCAACGTGCTGCGGACCGGGCGCCGCGAACTGGCCGCCGCGACGCTGATGCTGGACGGGCTGAAGGGCGCCGCCGCCGTGTTGATCGCCGGTTCCCTGGTGGATCCCGCTATCGCGCTGTTTGCAGGCCTTGCCGCGGTGCTTGGCCACCTGTTCCCGATCTGGCTCAACTTCAAGGGCGGCAAGGGGGTCGCGACCGGCCTGGGAGTGCTCATCGCCGCCGCCTGGCCCGTCGGTCTTGCCGCCTGCGCCGTCTGGCTGCTTGTCGCCGCTACCGCCCGGCTGTCGTCACTGGCGGCTTTGGCGGCCTTCGCCTCGGCTCCCTGCGTCGCGCTGATCCTGGAAGAATTCGGCGTCGTTAAGCTGGCCTTAACGATTGCCGTGCTGGTGTTCGTGCGTCACCAGGCGAACATCCGTCGCCTGCTCACCGGGACCGAACCACGTATCGGCGGGAGCAAGACGGAACGCGCCTGACCCGACCCGCCCGCATTTCCGCCGGCGGCACGAAAGGACCGCGCCGGCATGGCAGACTGGACCAACCGGATCGATCATCTGCGCCTGATCCGGACGGAGGGCGTTGGACCCATTACGTACCGCCGCCTGATCGACCGTTTCCACACGCCTGCCGCCGCACTCGACGCGCTGCCTCGCCTGGCGCGTGCAGGCGGCCGCGCGACGGCGCCTGTGACGATTGCGGCGGCGGAGGCAGAGCGGGAACTGGAACGCACCGATACGCTTGGTGGCCGGATGGTCTTCCTGGGCGACGACGAATATCCGCCGCTGCTGGCCATGATGGACGACGCACCGCCATGCCTGATCTTCAGCGGTGACGTCGCACTTGCAGGGCAGCGTTGCATCGCTGCGGTGGGTGGCCGCAATGCCTCGGCCAACGGCCAGCGCATGGCGGAGAACCTGGCTGCGGAACTGGCCGCGACCGTTGTCGTGGTTTCGGGGCTGGCGCGTGGAATCGACACCGCCGCCCATCGGGGCGCGATGCACGCCGGCCGCACCATCGCCGTGGTCGCCGGCGGGATCGACCAGCCCTACCCGCCGGAAAACGCCGATCTGCATCGCCGCATCGCCGAAACCCACCTGCTTGTCACTGAAGCGCCGGTCGGCACCGTCCCGCAGGCCAGGCATTTCCCTCGCCGCAACCGCATCATCGCCGGCCTGTCCCTGGGCGTCGTGGTGGTGGAAGCCGCATTGCGATCGGGCAGCCTGATCACCGCCCGGCTTGCCCAGGAAGCGGGCCGGGAGGTCTTCGCGGTCCCCGGGTCGCCGCTCGATCCGCGCGCCAGGGGCGGCAACGACCTGATCCGCCAGGGGGCGATCATGGTGGAGAACGCCGCCGACGTGCTGGACAATCTGCCGATGGAACCAGCCCCCCTGCGGTCGCATGGAAACGGTTTCCGCGAGGCGGACCGGCCGTTCCCGGACGACCCGGCGGGGTCTGAAGGTGCACCCGATGCGCTGCAGCAAGTCCTGTCGCTGTTGTCGCCGGAACCGACAATGGTTGACGATCTCGTGCGGCGCTGCCACTTGTCGTCGTCCGTCACAATGGCGGTTCTACTGGAACTTGAGCTGGCAGGGCGTGTAGAGACCCTCTCCGGCAGCCGCGTGGCACTTTTGCCCGACGTTATTGAGTAGGATACCGTACCGTTCAATGTCAGACGTCGTCGTCGTCGAATCCCCCGCCAAGGCCAAGACCATCAACCGCTATCTGGGTGGCGGTTATACGGTTCTCGCCAGTTTCGGACACGTGCGAGACTTGCCGCCGAAGGATGGCAGCGTCCGCCCGGACCAGGACTTCGCGATGGACTGGGAATCCGACGCGCGGGGCGACAAGCAGGTCAGCGCCATCGCCAAGGCGCTGAAAGGCGCCAAGACGCTGTATCTCGCCACCGACCCGGATCGCGAGGGGGAGGCGATTTCCTGGCACGTGCGTGCCATGCTGGAGGACAAGAACGCGCTGAAAGGCGTCGCGGTCCACCGGATCAGTTTCAACGAGATCACCCGTAACGCCATCCGCTACGCTGTCGCTCATCCCCGGGAGCTCGACCAGCCGCTGATCGAGGCCTACATGGCCCGCCGAGCGCTGGACTACCTGGTGGGCTTTACGCTGTCGCCGGTGCTGTGGCGCAAACTGCCCGGCAGCCGCAGTGCGGGCCGGGTTCAGTCCGTGGCGCTTAGGCTGATCTGCGACCGCGAAGCCGAGATCGAGATTTTTCGCGCCCGCGAATACTGGTCCATCGAGGCGCTGTTCCTCACCCCTGGCGGGGCGCCCTTTACCGCTCGGTTGACCCATCTGGACGGCAAGCGCCTCGACCAGTTCGACTTGAACAACGAGGTACTTGCATTGGCGGCGAAGGCCGCTGTGGAAGCTGGCAGCTTCACCGTCGGTTCGGTTGAACGCCGCCGGGTCAAGCGCAATCCGCCGCCGCCGTTCACGACTTCCACGTTGCAGCAGGAGGCATCCAGGAAGCTGGGGTTCGGCGCGCAGCAGACGATGCGCCTGGCGCAAGGCCTGTATGAGGGTGTCGATATCGACGGTGAGACCACAGGTCTCATCACCTATATGCGGACTGACGGCGTGCAGATGGCGCAGGAGGCCATCCATAGCATCCGCGACCACGTCAAGGACAGTTTCGGGCAGAACTACCTGCCTGCGGCGCCGCGCGAATACACCAGCAAGGCGAAAAACGCCCAGGAGGCCCACGAGGCGATCCGCCCGACCGACGTCGCGCGGACCCCCGAACAGGTGGTCAGCGGCCTCAATCACGATCAGCGCCGACTGTATGAGCTGATCTGGAAGCGCGCCGTCGCGTCGCAGATGCAGTCCGCCGAACTGGACCAGGTCAGTGTCGATGTCACCGATAGCAAGGGTCTGAAGCTGCGGGCGAACGGCTCGATCGTCGCCTTCGACGGGTTCCTGAAGCTGTATCGTGAAGATACCGACGACAAGGCTGAGGGCGCGCCTGACGAAGACGATAACCGCATGCTGCCGCCGATGAGCGAGCGCGATCCGCTCAAACGCCAGAAGGTGGATGCCAGCCAGCATTTCACCCAGCCGCCGCCGCGTTACTCGGAAGCCAGCCTGGTCAAGAAGATGGAGGAGCTGGGCATTGGCCGCCCGTCCACCTACGCCTCGATTCTGTCGGTTCTTCAGGACCGCAACTACGTCAAGCTGGATAAGCGGCGGTTCGTCCCCGAGGATCGCGGCCGATTGGTGACCGCATTCCTGGTCAGCTTCTTCGAGCACTACGTCGATACCGGCTTCACCGCCGGGCTGGAGGAAAAGCTCGACGAGATCTCCGCCGGACAGCTGGACTGGCGGTCGGTGATGCGCGCGTTCTGGGAGGAATTTTCCAAGGCAGTGGAGCAGACCCGGGATCTTAAGATCAGCGATGTGATCTCGGCGCTGGACCAGGACCTGGGACCGCATTTCTTTCCGGCGCGCGAGGATGGTTCCGATCCGCGCATTTGCGCCGCGTGCGGCAATGGCCGGCTGGGTTTGAAGCTTGGCCGTTACGGCAGCTTCATTGGCTGTTCCAATTATCCGGCGTGCCAATATACCCGTCGGCTTGCGATCGACGCTGGCGACGAGGGTGGCGAGACGCTCAAGGAGGGCATGCGGTCACTGGGTCATCACCCGGATAGCGGCGAGGAGATCACCGTTCGCCGCGGGCCGTATGGCCTGTATGTCCAGTTGGGCGAAAACTCAGAGGACAAGAAGGCCCCCCGCCCCAAGCGCACGTCGCTGGCGCGCGGGATGGACGGCGAGAACCTGACGCTGGATCAGGCGCTGGGTCTGCTGGCGCTGCCGCGCGAGATTGGGTTGCATCCGGAAACCAAGGAAAAGATCGAGGCCGGCATCGGGCGGTTCGGTCCGTACGTGAAGATGGGTGCGGTGTTTGGGTCCCTGGACAAGGACGACGATGTCCTGGCTCTCGGTTTGAACCGGGCCGTCGACCTGCTGGCCAAGAAGCTGGCCAGCGTGCGCACGATCGGGCCGCATCCGGGTGACAAGGACCTGGTCAGCGTGCGCAAGGGCCGCTTTGGGCCGTATGTCCAGCACGGCAAGACTGTCGCCAACCTGCCGCGTGGGGTGGCGATGGAGGATATCACGCTGGCCGACGCGGTGGCGTTGCTGGCCGAGAAGGGCAAGGCGCTGAAGCCGCGCGGTGCGGCTGGGCGGAAGGGTGGTCGACCCGGTGCGAAGGCCGCGGCAACGGGCGATGGGCCGGCCAAGGCCCCCGCTCGTAAGGCGCCGGCCCGAAAGGCGCCCGCCGAGACCGCGGGGGCGAAGCCGGCGACGGCGAAGAAGGCGGCTCCCAAGAAAAAGGCCGCTGCCGCCAAAACGGGTGCCAAGGCGCCGGCAAAGATGCCGCGTCGAGCGGCGGAGTAGTTCGCCGCGATCCCTGACTCGCGTCGCACTGTCGGAATGATCGAGAACGTGTAAATCTCGACCCCTTGCCCGTCAAAACTTATGGGCTATCCCGGCCTGCTTCATGATTTGGTTGGCGGTGTGCCTGCTTTTGATGTGGGTCGGCACGGGAAAATTGCAGTTGCTCCTCGGGCTGTACCAGATCGGGTGGCGCCCGGTGCGGACGTGCCTGCATCCGTTCGCCGTCAGGATGGCGATTACGAGCGGCGTGTAGGTAGATGGCATCAGCCAGCGATCTGAAGACTTTCGATGCGATCGGCCAAAACAGCGATCTCGGTCAGCTCCCGACGCGGATCAATCCCATGGTTGAGGGTCAGCAACTCTGGCACCAGTTCACGGAGGTCCGCGATCAGCTCTTCGAGCGTGTCCGCTTCGGCGACCAAGCCCTTAACGTCGCTACTCTCTGCCCACCAAACGCTAGCCTCCGCGTCCCAATGGGCTAATATTTGATAGGCCATACGGTCTCCCTCACGCCTTTCGGTACCACCGACTATATAGCGATGAAAGGTTAAGATGACCTTACGGTAAAGCACAACAGATCGTTAATGTGGGCCCGCGAAGCGATCGTCGCATGCCTTGGGACCATCCTGGCCGCGCGCTCGGGCGAACCGTGCCACTGTAACGATATGTATTGCAACGTTATAGAATTCACTATCAACAATTAGACGATGCAACCCCAGACCGTCGGCATACGCTCCGCCAGGACGGCTCGCACTGCGGGACCCAGCTCCCGCTGTCAGGCTTGCGTATCAGGAATCTGATGGGTGCTAACAAAGCGCAGGTGAAAGACACCGCTGAAAATGAAGCGCCAATCCCCGTCTGCGGCGATCTCTATTCCGCCAGTTCTGCCGCGACCTTGGTGGC
>JAQGHW010000198.1 GCA_028291505.1 Rhodopila sp.
CAGAAGGCTCGGGATGCCGTGGCGACGGCAGGGGCTTGGATGAAGCGGGTGGCAGGCGAGTGAAAGTCGGGGCCTGATCGTAAACGACACGCCGCCACGGCCCGAATTACTGCGGATCAGGCAATGAGCCTGCGGTTGCCGACGGCGTCCACCCGCGCCCGGGAATACTGTCCAGCAGCGCCCTGGTATAGGCGTGGCGGGGGTTGGCGAAGACGTCCGCCGTAACGCCCTGCTCGACGATCACGCCGCGCTGCATGACGGCGACACGGTCGCAGATCTGTGCGGCAACGCGCAGGTCATGCGTGATGAACAGCATAGTCAGGCCGAGACGGGCACGCAGGTCCTGCAGCAGTGCCAGGATTTGTGCCTGGACAGAAACGTCCAGTGCCGACACCGGCTCGTCCGCGATCAGCAACTCGGGTTCCATTGCCAGGGCGCGTGCAATACCGATCCGCTGCCGCTGGCCGCCGGAGAACTCGTGCGGAAATCGCTCCGCGGCACCAGCGTCGAGTTGCACGAGCCGCAAAAGTTCGGCGGCATTTCGAAGCGCTTCTGTGCGAGGGACGCCGTGCGCGACGGGGCCGTCGGCGATGATGTCGCCCACGCGACGGCGCGGGTTCAGGGAGGCGAACGGATCCTGGAAGATCATCTGGATGCGTTTTCGATACGGCTTCCACGCCGAACGCGACAGCGGGCGCAGGTCTTCACCATGGAAGCGGATTCGGCCAGACTCGGGCTGCACCAGCTTCACCACGCAGCGCGCGAGGGTGGATTTGCCGGAGCCGCTTTCGCCCACGAGCCCGACCGTCTGGCCACGCGGGATCGACAGGCTGGCACTGTCAACCGCGACGACAGCCTTGCCGCGGCCAAGGAACGTTCCTCCGCGATAATAGGTCTTTCTGACCTCGAACAGATCCAGCACCGCGCCGCCGGGCGACGGTTCGATCGTGACGGATACGCCGTGCGGCACGGCGGCAATCAGCGCCTGCGTATACGGATGTTGAGGTACATTCAGCACCTGTTGTGCGGACCCCTGCTCGACGATGGCGCCATGCTGCATGACGACGACGCGGTGGGCGATCTCGGCGACCACGCCGAAATCGTGGGTGATGAACAGTATGCCGGTGCCGCGCCTTGACTGGATTTCCTTGATCAGTTCCAGGATCTGCATCTGCGTGGTGACGTCCAGCGCGGTGGTGGGTTCGTCGGCGATCAGGATGGCGGGCTCCAGCGCCAGGGCCATCGCGATCATCACCCGCTGTCGTTGTCCGCCGGACAGCCGGAACGGATAGGACCGAGAGATCTGCGCCGGGTCCGGCAGGTTCACCAGCGCCAGCAGGTCCTGCACGCGGGCGGCATGGGCTCGGCCATGGACCTGCAGCACCTCGGCGATCTGGTCACCGACGCGCATCAGCGGATTCAGCGCGGTCATCGGCTCCTGGAAGATCATGCCGATACGGGCGCCGCGCAACGCACGCATCGCGTCGGCAGACTGGTGCGCGAGATCATTACCCTCAAAGAAGATGCGGCCGCCGTCCAGGGACAGCGCGGGCGGCAGCAATCCCATGATCGCGGCGGCGGAGATCGACTTGCCGGAGCCGCTCTCGCCGACAATGCATAGTATCTCGCCGGGATCGAGCGTGAAGGAGACGTCCTTCACCGCATGTGACCGATCGCCGCCCAGAGGCAGTCGCACACTCAGATTTTCGACGGAAAGCAGGCTCATACACCGGCCCTGCTGCGGCGGGCGAGGCGGGGGTTCAGGGCGTCGTTCAGCCCCTCGCCGACGAGGTTCAGGGCCAGGACAGTCAGGAAGATGGCGAGGCCGGGGAACACGCTCATCCACCATGCCATGCGGATGACGCTGCGGCCGGCGCCGATCATGAAGCCCCACGACATCAGGTTGGGATCGCCGAGGCCGAGGAACGACAAAGCCGCTTCCAGCAGCACCGCACTGGCAACCATCAGGCTGGCCAGCACGATGATCGGGGACAGTGCGTTGGGCAGGATTTCCCGGAATACGATCGTTACGCGGGAGAAGCCAAGCACCTCGGCCGCCTGGACGAACTCGCGTTGCCGCAGCGACAGGAATTCGGCGCGGACGACGCGGGTGACGGGCGGCCAGGAGACGATGGCGATGGCGGCGACGATCGAAACGATGTCGGGCTTGAAGATCGCCACCAGGACGACGGCGAGGATGAAGCTGGGGATGGTCTGGAAGAATTCGGTGAACCGCATCAGGGCGTCGTCCACCCAACCCCCGGCATAGCCCGCGACGGCGCCCAGGGTCACGCCGATTGCCAGGGCTACGACCGTGGACACGCCGCCGACGAGGAGAGAGACTCTGGCGCCGTAGGCGATGCCGGCGGCGACGTCGCGGCCGAGGGAGTCGGAACCGAGCCAGAGACCCATCTCGCCGGGGGGCATGAAGGGGGCGGATTGCATGTCCCAGGGGGAGAAGGGGAACACTTCGCCCGCGAGCCCGGCCGTGAGGAAGACGAGTGCCAGGATGATGGCGCCGACGATGGCGCCTTTGTTGCGGCAGTATGCGGTCAGGAAGCCTTTCATGCGGGGGACGCCTGCGTTGTCGCGCGAAAGCTGGGATTATCCGCCACAGCGGCGCGGAGAGCGTAGAGAAGCGGGGTGATTCTTAAATATGTTTTACTTCTTCTATGTGATCTCGGGGCCTCTGTGGTGAATAGATCTTGCTTGCGGTAATCGATCCACCAAGGGCGCTGAAGCAAACGACTCATCACCCCGCCTCCACGCGCGGATCGACGATCAGATACAGCAGATCGGTCAGCAGATTGAATACGATCACCAGCACGGACGTAACGAAAAACACGCCCAGCAGCAGCGCATAATCCCGCGCCAGCAGGGCATCGAACGCGAGCCGCCCGATCCCCGGCCAGGCAAACACCGTCTCCACCAGGATCGATCCGCCAACCAGTTGTCCCGCCTGGATGCCTGCGAACGTGATGATCGGCAGCAGCGCGTTCCGCAACACGTGACGCCACAGGATGCGCCGCTCGCCCGCCCCTTTCGCCCGGGCGGTCTTGACGAAATCCTGATCCGAAACCTCCAGCATCGACGCTCGTGTCAGGCGCGCGTAAACCGCTGTGTAGAACAGGCCCAGTGTCAAAGCCGGCAGGACCAGATAGTGCGCCGTGTCCCACACCGCGGCCATCCCCTGGAAATGCGCATCGACCGTATTCATCCCGAAGCTGGGCAGCCAATCGAGCCAGACGCTGAACACCAGCACCAGCATCAATCCGACCCAGAAGATCGGTGTGGCATAGAACGTCAGCGCCATCACCGTGACGACCGAGTCCGTAACGGTTCCAACATGGCGTGCCGCCAGTACCCCCATCAGAACGCCGGAGACAATGGCGAACGAGAACGCGGTGGTGGTCAGCAAAAGCGTGGCGGGCAGACGTTCCAGGATCAGCGCGCTGACCGGTCGTTGCTGGCGGTAAGAGAATCCCAGGTCGCCCTTCGCCACGTTAGAGACGTAGATCCAAAGCTGCTCCGGCAACGGTTGGTCCAATCCGAACTGATGCCGCAACTGTTCGACGAACTTCTGGTCGGCCATGCCGGACTCGCCCGCGATCACGCTGGCCGGGTCGCCCGGCGCCGCGTGGATCAGCAGGAAATTGACCACGACAATGGCGAAGATCACCACCACCGATTTGACCAGGCGTTGCGCCAGGAAACGCAGAAGCCGCCCTCCGCTCATCGTCGCGCCCTGTGCCTAATATCGCGCATCATCGAAGCGCGATACGTCGGTTTCGGTTCGAAGTCGCCGATCCACGCGGCAGATCGTGGTCACGTCGCGACTCACGCTTTTCTGCGATGGGGGACTAGGCAAAAAAGACATCATCGAAGTTGGACTGTACGCCGGTGCCGTACTCGGTGATGTTCTGCAGTTTCTTGTCGTAGATCGTTGGAAACGCCAG